>JBBAFS010000127.1:0-2522 GCA_041655255.1 Sphaerochaetaceae bacterium | reverse complement strand
CCTGATTCCAGGAGTCGGCTCTCAAGGAGGCGATGCTAAATCCATCATCCAAACACTCAAAGATCTCAATTATGATCTACGCCTTGTTCGTATTAATAGTTCCAGTGCTCTTACCCATCCGTGGAAGAACTCTCCACCTCCAAAGAATTGGAAAGAAGTGTGTATCTCATCAATACGATCACTCATAAGTGAGTGTTCATTATGATGTACACTCACAATAAGATACACACAAAAAAAAGATTATTAGAACCAAAAAAGGTAAAATTAGCCACCGTCAGCGGGGTAGTAACGACAAAACCTTCATTAATCACATATGTCGATACACACCTTCCAATGGAGGTCATTACCACTAAAAGCTTTCAAGTTTTCCCTAATGAGGGAAATAGAGAACCAATTATCTGTGAAGTAGAAGCGGGGAATTTTGGTAACTCAGTAGGCTTACGTAATTCTGGAATGAAAATAGCGCTTCAAGAGATTCAAGAGTTACGAAAGAATCATACCTTTAGAGCACTACTGAATATCTCACTCTCTGCTTCGACGGTAGAAGACTTTATTACCTTAGTGGGAGCTTTTGAAGAAGTTGCAGATATCTTAGAACTCAATTTTAGTTGCCCCCATGCAGCAAAAGGCTTTGGTTCAGATATAGGGACTTCAGTTGAAATCTCTTCGATGTATATGAGAGAGATCAAAAAAGCATTCCCCAATTGTAAAGCTCTAATTTTCCCTAAGCTCACCCCCAATGTCGATAACATTGGTGAGATTGCCTCCTCTTTAATCGAAAACGGCGCTGATGGACTTGTAGCTATTAACACTGTGGGACCTGTGATTCACATCGACCCAACAAGCAAACAACCCATCTTACAAAACGCTTTAGGCGGTAAAGGGGGTAAAAGTGGCTCTTGGATCTTTGATCGAGCTCTACAGTGTATCAAAGAGATTCGTCAAGCAGTGGGTGATGAGATTCCCATCATCGGGATGGGAGGAGTCTCCCACGCCCATCATGCTTCAGAGATGATCGCTTCGGGGGCGAATGTGGTAGGTGTTGGTTCTGCTTTTGCTAAAGTGAATCAAAAGATGTGGAAATCGTACATTGAAGAACTTAAAAGCGAAACTCAAAAAAGAGTAGATGACCCATCCATCAAAGAGAAACACTGTATCTCTTATTACAATACTGATTCATCGATGAGCTACCATCAAAGAACAATTATTAAAAAAGAGTTACTTGGTAATGATACGCTGTTACTCACCATGGATGGAAGATATGATTTCTCCAGTGGTCAATTTATCTTTGTCTGGCTTCCAGGAGTTGGAGAAAAACCATTTTCTGTGGCCACAGTAGATCCTTTCACCCTCATTGTGAAAAAAAGAGGAGCTTTTACCCAAGCTCTTTTTGCTCTTGAAGAACAAGATCTCTTATATGTTCGTGGCTTGTATGGCTCTTCGGTACAAACACTCTCTACAAAAAAAGCTCTTCTTATTGCAGGGGGAACAGGGGTAGCAGTATTACCCTCATTAGCAAACAAACTACACAAAGAAGAAGTAGAAGTAACCACCTTTGTGGGAACAAGTAACGATATGAGTAACCCCTTTGAAAAAGAGTTACAACAGTACGGAACATGTACGACGATCAATGATGATGGGGTAGTGGCAAGGGTGTTAGATGTAGTGAACCAACATCTTTCTGATGTCACTGATCTAGGTTGTTACCTCGTAGGGCCTACGGCCTTTATGAGTAAAGCAGCTGAAATGCTTGTAGATAAAGGAGTCAATAAAGAACACATCCTACTCTCACTTGAACTGAACACGATGTGTGGAGTTGGGCTATGTGGAGAGTGTGCCTGTGGGGACCGTCTCACATGTCAGTGGGGAACGTTCATGAGTTATGATTATATTCTCACTCACGCAAAGGAGTTATTGTGATCGATATCCACGTCCATTTACGAGATGGGAAACAACGTTATAAAGAGACGATTGAACACGCTTTTAGTGTAGCGGCGAAATGTGGTTATACCACCTTGTATGAGATGCCTAACACTGACCCCCCTTTAACTACCAAAGAGGCAATACTAGATCGTATCAAACTCGCCCTTATATCCCAAAAAAAGTGGAACATCACCTACGGGTTTTACGGAGGGGTGACTTCAGATGAAAAGCAACTGAGTACTATAGTAGATCTTTACAACAACATAGATCAGATGATAGCTCTTAAAATGTTTGCAGGGCATTCAACAGGGAATATGGGCTTAGTTGAAAAAAAAGAGCAACAAAAGGTGTATGAACTCCTCACTCAAAAGAACTATCGTGGGGTGATTGCCGTACACTGTGAAAAAGAGAGTGAGATGGACCACTCTCTCTTTGATCTCAGTGATGCTCACTCACACCAAAGATCTCGTCCCCCTCAAGCAGAAATAGAGTCGGTAAAAGATCAAATTGAGTTAATCAAACAAACAAACTTTCCAGGTCATCTTCATATTTGTCATATCTCAACACAAAAGGCTATTGAGTTAGTAATCCAAGCTAAA
>JBBAFS010000126.1:0-2663 GCA_041655255.1 Sphaerochaetaceae bacterium | reverse complement strand
TCTACCTTGCGGGTGGTAAAGCAATTGATACTGTTGGTACACCACTACCTGAATCGACCTTATTAGGGTGTGAAGAGAGTGAAGCGATCTTACTTGGTGCTTTAGGTGGGCCAAAGTGGGATGGCTTTGAAGGAGATATGAGACCTGAACGGGCTTTGTTAGGCTTAAGGGGGAATTTTGGTCTGTTTTGTAATTTACGACCAGCACTCTTATACCCTCAATTAGCCGATGCTTGTCCCTTAAAACCTTCATTAATTGAAGGGGGTTTAGATATCATGGTGGTTCGTGAACTCACCGGAGGAATCTACTTTGGAAAGCGAGGGCGAAACAAAGAGGGCACTGAAGCATTCGATACGATGAGTTATACCACCAAAGAGGTAGAGCGCATCACCCGTAAAGCATTTGAAATTGCAATGGGAAGAGAAAAGAAATTATGTAGTGTCGATAAAGCAAACATCTTAGAGAGCTCCCGTTTATGGCGTAGTGTCGTTGAGCGTGTTGCTAAAGAGTACCCTGAAGTGGAACTCTCACACATGTATGTCGATAACGCTGCGATGCAGTTAGTTCGCTATCCAAGACAGTTTGATGTCATTGTCACAAACAACATGTTTGGAGATATCCTTAGTGATGAGGCTTCTCAAATTACTGGTTCGATTGGGATGCTCCCATCGGCTTCATTAAGAGAGGACTCCTTTGGGATGTATGAACCCATTCACGGTTCAGCTCCAGATATCGCACATCAAGATAAGGCAAACCCCATTGCCACAATCTTATCGGTTGCGATGATGCTGCGTCACACATTTAAGTTAGAAAAAGAGGCCGCCGTTATTGAAGAGGCTGTTGGAGCTGTATTAGATGCAGGGTATCGAACAGCAGATATCTTCAGTAAAGGGACCAAAGAGATTGGAACAAAAGAGATGGGCTCACATATAGCCCAATATATAAAAGAGAGAGGAGAGTAAACCAATGAGAGAGCCTATTGTCTATCTAGATGGTTCGTACGTGCCACTAAGTGAAGCTAAAGTCCCAGTTCTTGATCACGGATTATTATACGGTGATGGAATTTTTGAGGGAATTCGAGCGTATGGCGGACAAGTATTTTTACTCGAAGATCATATGAAACGGTTTGCCAAAGCGGCAAAAGCGATTCACCTCACTCTCCCACTTTCGATTGATGAGATTAGTGAGATAGTGCTAGAAACCTGTCGTAAAAACAATATTGTTGATGGATATATTCGCTTAGTGTGTACCCGTGGAGCTGATGGACTTGGGCTTTATCCAAGTAAGAAACTCCCAGGACCTCGGTTGATTTGTATTGCCGATCAAGTCACTTTGTATTCAGAAGAGGCGTATGAGCGAGGGCTAAAAGTGATCACCAGTAGTCTTAGAAGAAATAAGGCAACCATTGTTGATCCTCAAATAAAAAGTCTTAACTACTTGAATAACATTTTAGCTTCCATCGAAGCTCACCGTTATGGAGCCGATGAAGCTCTGATGTTAAACGAAGAGGGCCTAGTCACTGAATGTACCGGTGATAACGTCTTTTTAGTTGAAGGAGGAGTAGTGAAAACTCCCCCCATTTGGCTTGGGACGTTAGGGGGAATTACCCGTTCCAGTGTGATGGTTTTGTGTGAAGAGCTCGGTATTCCTTGTGTGGAAGAGCCTTTTACCCATTTTAATCTATTAAATGCAGATGAGGCGTTTTTAACTGGAACAGCTGCTGAAATTATTGCACTGACTGTGTTAGATGGTCAAACAATTGGAAATGGAACAGCAGGGCCAGTGACCATGAAACTTCTAGGTGCCTTCAGAGAGTATGTCTTACGTAAAGAGAACGGAGCAAAGATATGAGAAGTAATGCTATGACCAAAGGGTATGAGCGTGCTCCACATCGCTCATTACTTAAAGCTTTAGGTCTTACTAATCGAGAGATTGAACAACCTCTTATCGGGATTGTGAATTCAGCGAACTCAATTATTCCTGGTCACATCCACGTTCAGCGTATTGTTGAAGCGGTAAAAGCAGGCGTTCGTACTGCTGGAGGGACTCCACTCGATTTCCCTGTTATTGGGGTATGTGATGGAATAGCGATGGGACACACAGGGATGAAATACTCTTTAGCTAGTCGTGAACTCATTGCCGATTCGATTGAAGTCGTTGCTACAGCTCACCCATTTGATGCACTGGTGATGGTCCCTAACTGTGACAAGATTGTCCCTGCTATGCTCATGGCAGCTGCCCGTATCAACATTCCAACAATTGTTGTCAGTGGAGGAGCAATGTTAGCAGGAATTCTTCCAGGGACTAAACAAGCAATCGATCTTACAAGTGTATTTGAAGCAGTTGGTTCTCATGCAGCAAATTTGATGAGCGATGAAGTCCTTTTTGAGTATGAGAATAACGCATGTCCCACCTGTGGTTCTTGTTCAGGGATGTTTACTGCTAATAGTATGAACTGTCTTACCGAAGCACTTGGAATGGGCTTAGTGGGTAACGGAACTATTCCTGCAGTCTACTCAGAGCGAGACCGCCTTGCGAAAGAGGCTGGTTATGCTGTGATGGAACTCTATAAAAACGACGTACGTCCATTAGATATTATGACTGAAAAAGCATTTGAAAATGCTTTAGTAGTCGATATGGCTTTAGGGTGTAGCACTAATAGT
>JBBAFS010000125.1:0-2853 GCA_041655255.1 Sphaerochaetaceae bacterium | reverse complement strand
TCATAAAAAAGTATCAACTCTCTACGTACAACATGATAATCTTAGAGAGTGACAAAGAGTGGGATAAGCAGATGAATAGGGTGTTATCGTGAACGAAATATTGTGGTTTGTGATGCTCGTGGTCAACTTTTTTGCCATTATGCTCGCCTTTCGTCTTTGGGGTAAGTTGGGATTATTTATTTGGATACCAATGAGTGTCATTATTGCCAATATCCAAGTGACAAAAACTGTCATGCTCTTTGGCCTTGAGGCAACACTTGGTAACATTGTCTATGCAACAAGCTTTTTAGCAACCGATATTTTAAGTGAGTGGTACGGGAAAAAAGAGGCTGCAAAAGCTGTCGCTATCGGATTTTTCTCATTGGTGGTAGCCACTATTGTGATGAACATTGCCTTAGTATTTACTCCAGCCCCTAGTGATCATGTCCATAGTAGTATGATCACAATCTTCTCTCTTCTTCCTCGAATCACTGTCGCCTCTTTAGTTGCCTACGTGGTCTCTCAAACACATGATATTTACGCCTTTGAGTATTGGAAAAAGAGAAAGCCACACAGTTCTTACTTGTGGCTTCGTAATAATGCATCGACTATGATTAGTCAACTTATGGATACACTACTGTTCACACTCATCGCTTTTTGGGGCTATTTCCCTCTGAATGTGTTATTTCAAATTATGATCACAACGTATGTGTTAAAGTGGGTCGTTGCACTGTGTGACACACCGTTTATCTACCTCGCCCGTAAGTGGGTAGAACAAGGAGTTATTGTCGATTAAACAAAGAGTTTTTGTAAATCGACTAAAGCTTCAGCTGTCCCTGCTAAAAGAGCTTTACCAAGGCTTTTACGATGTAATAGTAGATTTTCATCATACTTAAAAGGTGTGCCATCATAATAGATAACGTTCATCCCTTCAGATCGTAAAATGGCATGTGAAGCTCCTACATCCCACACACTACATTTTGGGTCGGTAAATGAACCTTGGATGTTGGTAAATAAGACTGGAGCTAACATATTTAAGATGTTAGAGCCAAAACCACGTAAGGTTAATTCCTGTTTTGGTAGTGGGAAATACTCCAAGATTTTAGAGGAGGTTGCAAAAGAACGTAGCTCCCTTGTTAAGAGCCTATTAGTCATAGGCTTACCATTTACACTCGCTTTTTGGTATGGGTTTTGACGAATAAACAAACCATCATGTGTTCCTACACCAAATCTAGGAGCATTAATTATTGCTCCTACAGGTTCTTTATCCCGATCTAAGATTCCAATGGCAATACACCATGAAGGGAGACCTTGAGAGTAGGCATCAGTCCCATCGATTGGATCTAAGACAAATGTCCACTGTGTATCCATTGAATAGGTCTCTTTCTCCTCTTCACTGATTACTTGAGCTTCAGGGAACAACTCTTTGATTTTGTTACTGAGGGTTTTATTAATAGTAAGATCAGTTTCGGTGATGATCGAACCATCCCCCTTATAATCGATAGCAATCTCCTTTTGGTTCTCTACAGCGTATTGTCCCATCTCTAAGATGAGGGGAATCAGTTGATCTAGCCTCTCCATTGATAACCTCTTGTGCTCTGTGGTAGATTGAACACCGTCATGCAATATTCGATATCAGAGCTAGTAAAAGAGTATCTTAAAAGAAACGAATCTTACAAGGCTCTTCGTATACATAAAGAGTCAGCTCAATACTTTGAAGGTCTAGAAGGGTATCCTTTAGCTGAAGCTATACGTTTATATAGTGATCATGTCTCAGGAAGGGTGTGGGCTTTATGTGCCACCGAAGAGGAAGCACGACAATTAGCCACCGACTTAGATGCAGCTTCTCACTCTTATATCTATCTCACCAGTAGTGGTAAAAAACTTTACAGTTCCTGGGAAGGGTCTCAACGTGAGTATGAACAAACTCAATCTCTATCAACGATGGTTGAAAAACCACATCGATTGGTCGTTACCCACCTAAGAGCTTTTGTCTCTCCTGTTGTTTCACTAGAGTCTATAAGAGGTTCTAAAGTCCGCTTTCAAAAAGGAGAGCTCTTTAAGCCAGTGGAGATTTTAGAAACACTAGCCCAAGGAGGCTACTACCGTAGCCCCTCTACCACGATGCCCGGAGAGTTTTCAATTCATGGAGAAGTGTTAGATATCTTTCCTTACTCATTTACTTCTCCCATTAGATTGTATGCCGATTGGGACCATATTGAAAAAATAAGTAGTTTTGATCCGAATACCCAAGAGACGATCAAACACCTCAGTCATGTCGAATTTAGCCTTCTGTATGAACAAGAAAAGCCTCTATTAGGCTCTATTGGACCATATATCAACGATGATGATTTTATGTTCTTTTTAGGCCTTGAACGCTTAGAGTCATCGTATCACTCTCTTGAAAGTGAAGCTAAAGCTCTGTATCGAGACGCTTTTATAATCGATCGATCATCTTTAAAGCCCTATGAATTGTTATATGACTTTCCCACACTTGTACAAGAGTGTACTCAGTGTGCCATAAAGTTAGATGTACAAGGACAAAAAAGTGAGGCCCACACATTTGATATCGACGGGCCTCGCTCTTACTTTGGAAACTTTGTGATGCTGAAAGAAGAATTAGCTAACCTCCTTAAAGGGGGATACCGTATAGCAATATATGCGGCCTCACAATTACAAAAAGAGCGCCTCAGTTCGATGCTAAGCCAGTTTAAAGATATCTACATCACCGAAGAGCAGTTATCTGGTGGCTTTAGTATCCCCGATATAAAGCTCATTGTCTTATGTGATCATGAAATCTTTGGACGACGTAAACAGGTGGTAAAAACACTTCACAAAGTCCAATCATCCCCCTTAGATTCATTTGTTGATCTT
>JBBAFS010000124.1:0-2854 GCA_041655255.1 Sphaerochaetaceae bacterium | reverse complement strand
CTGAAGTGACAGACGAGGTACGCTTCTTACGAGCGGAGATTCTCTTCCATAATATCGAGCATTCCTAAGAGCTCTTTTGGAAGTTTATCACCAAAGAGAGGATAATGATTCTCTCTGATATCGGCAACCTCTTTGAGCCATCCTTCGGTATCAACGCTTAACAACTCTTTCATGTCTTCCTCGCTGACTCCTTCAGGACGATCAATAGCATCAAACTCTGGCATAATACCGATTGCTGTCTCTCGGCTCTTTGCGGTGTTTGAAGTAGCCTCAAAGATCCATTTTAAGACACGGCTGTTCTCGCCAAATCCAGGCCAGAGCCATTTGCCGTCTTCGGTCTTTCTAAACCAGTTTACATAGAAGATTTTTGGAAGTTTCTCTTTGTCGTGAGTGTTTCCAATGTTGATCCAGTGTTGCATGTAATCCCCCATGTGGTATCCACAAAATGGGAGCATAGCAAATGGGTCTCGTCGAATAGTTCCCACTTTCAGATCTAACGCAGCTGCTGTGACTTCACTTCCTACGATTGAGCCAAGGAATACTCCGTGGTTCCAATCACGAGCTTGGTGTACCAATGGGACCGTTGATGGTCTTCGTCCACCAAACAAGATTGCATCAATAGGTACTCCTTTGGGATCTTCCCACTCAGGAGCAATGGATGGACATTGACTTGCTGGAGCAGTGAAACGGGCATTTGGGTGTGCTGCAGGAGCTTGTTCTTTATTCCCTTTATCTTGTACCCACTCGTTTCGTTTCCAATCTGTAAGTTTGCCAGGAGCATCGTATCCAATACCTTCCCACCACACATCGTTATCTTCGGTGATAGCACAGTTTGTAAAGATCGTATTTTTCTCTAATGAGTGCATGGCGTTGGGGTTTGAGTCTAAGGATGTTCCAGGAGCAACTCCAAAGAATCCAGCTTCGGGGTTAATGGCATATAAGCGTCCATCTTCACCAAATTTCATCCAGGCAATATCATCACCAATGGTTTCTACTTTCCAATCTTTAATGGTTGGAACTAACATAGCAAGGTTTGTCTTACCACAAGCACTTGGGAATGCTGCAGCAATGTACTTACTCTCCCCTTCAGGGTTTGTTATTTTCAAAATAAGCATATGCTCTGCCATCCACCCTTCATCACGGGCAATCACAGAAGCGATACGAAGTGCTAAACACTTTTTACCTAATAGGGCGTTTCCACCGTAACCAGATCCGTATGACCATATCTCACGGGTCTCGGGGAAATGGGAAATATATTTTTTATCAAGTGGAGCGCAGGGCCATTGGCCGTTATCCGACTCACCCTCTTCTAAGGGTTTTCCAACACTATGAAGGCAGGGGACAAAGTATCCATCATCACCAAGGACATCTAATACCCTTGTACCAACACGGGTCATAATCATCATGTTAATAACAACGTATGGACTATCGGTGATTTCAACACCAATTTTTGCAATATCACTACCTACAGGACCCATTGAAAATGGGATGACGTACATTGTTCGACCTTTCATTGACCCATCGTACAAATCGGTCATGATAGTTTTAAGCTCATTGGGATCAATCCAGTTGTTGGTCGGTCCTGCTTCTTCTTCTTTCTCACTGGCAATATAGGTTCGGTTCTCTACTCGAGCTACGTCGGAAGGTTCAGAGAAGAACGCTACTCCACCCGGTTTTTTCTCGGGATTTAATTCGATAGCCATTCCGCTTGCAACCATTTCACTGACAAGTTGATCATATTGTTGCTGACTTCCATCGGCTAGAACGATTGCATCTGGTTTAGTCAGTTGGGCAACTTCTTTCACCCATTGTTGAAGACCAGAATGGACTACATCTTCCATTTTCATACATCACTCTCCTTCGTGCTTTACTCTAAGCATAACGGGTAGCACTACCTGTAACGTTATATATTTTCATATGATTGTGCAAGCCTCATTGATCAGTTGTAAAGATATAGTTCTTCTTTTATGCTCTGAGATACAATGAGTGAATTAGCACTACCAGCAGCCTCTTTGCAAGGAGCACTACAAGCCTTCAAAGGAGGAGCAGACGCTGTCTATTTAGGTCTCCAACACTACTCAGCTCGTAAAGCAGCACACAACTTCACCCTTAGCGAAGTTGCCCTCCTTAAAGAGTATGCACGCAATCATCATAAACGAATCTATGTAGCTATTAACACGTTGTTGGAAGATGATGAGTTATCGTCTCTGGTTGGAACCTTACGGGAGTTAGAGCGACTCTCTATTGATGGGATTATTGTTCAAGATATAGGACTTGCTCACCTTATACACACCCACTACCCCTCAATTGAACTTCACAGTAGTACGCAATTAGCTGTTCATACCGTTGATGGAGTGAAGCAATTACAACAACTGGGCTTTAAGCGAGTTGTGTTAGCACGAGAACTGACACTCAAAGAGATCGAACATATACGCTGTGCATGCCCCGATATTGAACTGAAAGTATTTATCCACGGGGCGATGTGTTACGGTTTTTCAGGTTTATGTATGGCAAGTCATCTGTTAAGTGGCCGTAGTGCAAACCGAGGTGAGTGTTCTCAAATCTGTCGCACCTATTTTTCAGATGGAGATAAAGAGTCATTTCCCTTCTCCATGAAAGATCTCGATGTTGAACAATCGGTTCGTCACTTAAAAGATATTGGCATCGACTCACTTAAAGTAGAGGGGAGAATGAAAAGCCCCTCGTATGCCTACTACGCTGCACGGTATTACCGTCTGCTTTTGGAGAACAAGGAACATACCAATGAGTTTAGATTAATGAAAGAGCACCTTCATGCCCAATTTAGTCGCCTCTCACACAAAGGGTGGACATTCGATTACGGAAAAGAGAAACC
>JBBAFS010000123.1:0-2903 GCA_041655255.1 Sphaerochaetaceae bacterium | reverse complement strand
TATAAAAGAGTTGAGTGTGTAAGAAGGGGTGACGGTATAACGGATAAAGGAAGCTTGTTCATAGGTGTGATGATAAAACGACACCACATACGAACAAGAAGCTGAAGTGGAGAACTTCTTTGTAAATTGTAAGCCAACTTCAAGACCTCCTCCCAAAGAAGTATGTCCTCTTATGATTGAAAAATAAGAGGGAAGTGAAGAAGTTGTGTAATTAAGATGAACAATGGGAGAGAGACTTACACCAGAGAATTCAAAAGTTGATGGGTAGAGTGTCATGTGAACTGAGCCATGCGTTCTAAAAGGGTGTGGATCTTCAAATATGGGAGAAGGAATTGTGTGATACGTAGAGGCATCAAAGGCAACTTGAATGCTGTTGGCAAAGAGAAATGAACTCAGTGTGAGAGTGAGTATGAGAAGCAAAGAAGCAATAAGACGACCTTTAACCACGATGTTCCTTATACCGTATAAACTACACACGTAACAGATGTGCTTTACTCAAAGTAGACAATATCTGAAAGACGAACACCTAAAGAGATCGTATCAGAAGTAATGGCGTGTGTGCTTTGAGCTAAAATCTGATATTCTTGCCACTGACAGGTGAGTAAATAGAGTCCCCCTTGGTATTCACGTGAAAGTACTTCAACGTTATCAAATCTGAGATGGGGGAGAAACTCAGGAAACTGAGTATGGCGATCTTGGTGAACAATTACTTTTTCTGGTCTGAAAAAGAGTTGAGAGTAGCGCTCCTCGTTTGTTTCCACCACTTGATAAGAGCTTTGTACACTCTGATTGATGATGGTGGTGGGTAAGAGTGTCCCCTCTCCCATAAACGTAGCAACAAACACCGAAGAGGGGTTGTTATACACCTCTTCAGGAGTACCCATCTGTTCAATAGTACCGTTATTCATCACAATCACACGATCACTAATAGAGAGAGCTTCTTGTTGATCGTGAGTCACATACAACGTAGTGATGTGAGTTTGTTCGTGGATATGACGAATATGTTTACGTAAAGAGGAACGAAGTTTTGCATCCAAAGCACTTAAAGGCTCATCTAACAACAATAACTTTGGCTCCATTGCTAAGGCTCGAGCAATAGCAATACGTTGTCTCTCTCCACCACTGAGGGTGTTCATCTTCCGTTTATTGTATCCTGTGAGTTCGACTAACTCTAATAGTGTTTTTACTCTCTCTTTTCTCTCTTTTTTAGAGAGCTTTTTATATCTTAAGGAGTAAGCAACATTTTGTTCAACATTAAGGTGGGGAAATAAGGCATAGTCTTGAAACACTAATGCAATATTTCGTTCCCACACAGCAGTAGTACTAATCTCTTCTCCATGAAGAAATACCTCACCTGATGTGTGTGGGATTAAACCACTAATGAGTTGTAAAGTCGTACTTTTACCACACCCCGAAGGGCCAACAATACTGATAAATTCACCATTTTGGGCATCGAAGGTTACACGTAAAGTAAATTCAGGATATTCGACAACGATATCTGAGCAGATAAGAGCTTTGTTACTCATATCGTCTCCTTTTAGAAGCTTCACTGAGGCCAAAAAGAGCCACACTTACTCCGATCAGAAGAGTCCCCAATGCACATGCACCACTGTAGTTATAACTACCAATAAGGCGATACATAATGACAGGAATGGTCACAATATTTGACTCTGAAAGAATCAATGTTGCATTCATCTCTCCCATAGAGATAGCAAAGGCAAAAGCGAAGCCTGTTATAATAGAGCTTCTCAGTAGAGGAAGCTCTACTAACAAGAAACTTTGACGAACTGTAGAGCCCAAAGTGAGGGCAGCTTGCATATATGTTTTACTCATTGATCGGTAATCGGGTAAAATCGAACGAATGACAAAAGGGGATGCAATGACCACGTGGGCTAATAAGACTAATAAGAGCCGCATTGAGAATGTGGTGCCAACAACTCGTCCCACTAAGTAGTATCCAAGTCCCACCACCACTGAAGAGACTGCCATCGGTAACATCGCATATAACTCAACAGCCAATGAATCTGTATCACTTTTACGTGCTAAGCGAGCTGAAAGCATCAACCCCAAAACTGTAGCAATTGAGGCACTGATAAGGGCAATGATAAAACTATAGATGACCGAAGAGAGAGCTGTTGAGATAAAGGCGGTTCCACTGGAGTTTAAACCCAATAACTCTTTATACCACTTCAGTGAAAGTTGAGTTGCCCCTCCACGGGTAATAGAGGAGGTAAACGATCTCCATATAATAGCCCCTAAAGGCCCTAATACAAATCCAAAACTGATTATCACATACAGTGCAATAAGGAGTGAACTCACCAGTGAGTGCTTTTTATAAGAAGAATTCACTTGTTCAAAGAGTTGACTCTCTTGTTCATATGAACCACGACGTTGAAACAACAAGTGTAACAAAACGAGTGCCAAGGTAATAACAATAGAGATCAAAGCCAAAGCACTTGCCGTTGTCATATCTCCTGAGAGTTTTGCTCTTCGATAAATTTCTACTTCTATGTTACTAAATTGTGGACCTCCTCCTAATACCAACAAAATGGCAAAACTAGAGAAGCAAAATAAGAAGATCAAAGAGGAGGCACTGAGAACTGAACTCATTAAATTCGGAAGGGTAATGCGTCTAAAAGCTTCCCACCTGTTTGATCCTAGTGTCAAAGCTGCCCCTTCATAGGACGGGGAGAGGTTTTCCCACCTTGTTGAGATGAGACTCAAAGCAATAGGAAAATTATAAAATGCGTGAGCTAAGATAATGGCTTTAAATGAGTACAAAATCTGTAGTGGTGGTGTGTCTAACTTAAAAAGATCCATTAAAAGGGTATTTAAGATACCACTATTTCCATAAAAGATAACAAAACCTAGAACCACTAAAATAGAGGGGAGGACAAATGGGA
>JBBAFS010000122.1:0-2983 GCA_041655255.1 Sphaerochaetaceae bacterium | reverse complement strand
TTTCTCCTTGACTTCAGCTAATCGTGTTGCCAAACCGACATAGCGAGTGAGCATTTCACTGTCGAACCAACCTAACTCTTTACGTGCTAACTGACCCGCCTTTTGATGAAGCAAGACTCCCATCGTCACAGCTGAAAGAGTCTCAAATTGTTGAGCTAAGAGCGAGCCAAGGATACCACTGAGAACATCACCACTACCGGCAACACCGAGAGCGTTATTTAACCCCTCAATAACCAGTGGTTTTTTTTGAGTAATTCCATCAAAAATCCAAATAACACTACTTTTAAAAAGGAGAATAACCCCTAAAAGGGAGGCAGCTTTCTCCATCGCTTCAATAAAGCTCTCAATTGAACCTGAAGAAGAGATCTCTTGAGCAACAGAGCCAAGGTGTAAGGCATCTAACATCTTACGTAGCTCTCCTGGGTGAGGAGTAAGAACAATTGGTCCTCCCTCTTTCTTAGAGAGTCGTTTTTCACTGAGTGCTTGAGTATAAGCAACAAGGCCATCAGCATCGATGACTACAGGGAGTTTACTACGGACAATTTCAATTAATTGAGCCATCCTCCCCTCTCCCCAACCAGGTCCTACCACAATAGCATCGTAAGAATGAGCAAGGGATTCAGAAGGGATTACAACCCCACCTTGAAGTGGATAGACAATAGTAGAGGCACTTTGAGAGGCAACATCACTATCACAATACAGTGAGACTAAACCACAGCGACTACTAAATGCTCCTTCACTTGCTAAGCGAGCTGCTCCACTGTAACGCTTACTTCCAGCAAAGAGCGCTACATGACCTCGCTCATATTTGTGAGTTGTTTCACTTATGGGTGGGATATAGAGATCTTCTAGGTGTACTAAGTGTGCTCGTGCTTCAGCTTTTTTTAACAAAGCGGGAGGGAAAGAAGGATTAACTTGTACAATCTTCCCCCAACTTGGGCGATACGCTGGGTGAAAAGCACCCACCTTTTTTAAACCCATAGTCACAGTAACATCACTATGAACATGGGGATGACGAGGGGTGAGTGTATCACTATACCCACTCGGGGCATCAATAGAGAGAGTAAAAGCACTTGATTCATTGATAAGACGAACTAAGGAAGCTACATCTTCTCTCAAAGGCCCTTTAAGGCCCGTTCCAGCGATTCCATCGATGATAAGGGTACTTTTCTCAATGAGTTGTTGAACGATTGGTTTAAGAGCTCCCTCTTGATTTAATGCATCGTAGAGGGGGATTTCTAATGTACGACAAATATCGTATTGAATTTGGCATAATTGACTTTTTTTCGTCCCAACAAACAAGACTGTAATGTTGTGCTTTTGTTGTAAGAAAATCTCTTTAGCCATCACTAAGGCATCACCACCATTATTGCCACCACCGGCAATAACGAGGATATCCGAATAATCGAGTTCTTCGTGTTCTTGGTAAAAGAGATTCCACCCTTTAATACCAGCGTGTTCCATTAATAACACAGCTGGTATGCGGTACTCTTGTTGACTTTTTTGGTCAATGAGCGTTGTTACTTCACAAAGGACAAGTTTCTCCATAACTCGATACTACTCGCATTTGGTATGTTGTTCAATCTTATGTGCTGTTGACACAATCTTCTCCCCTCTCTACGATAGAAGCGTCTTGGGGTGGCCACAGTCGTGGTCTGAGATTACACCCGTGGAACCTGATCTGGGTAATTCCAGCGAAGGGAATGAGGCTCTCTCATCTTATCCCCCATAGACCAAAACCACTTTATGGAGGTATCGATATGAAACGATACACATGTACGTTGGTTCTGGCACTTATATTGACTCCTTTGGCACTTTTTAGTGGTGCTATTAAGGAGCAGATCGCAGAACCTGATGAACTTATTGTTTATGCGTATGACTCTTTTGTCAGCGAATGGGGACCTGGACCTTTAGTTATCCCTGCGTTTGAACAACAAACAGGTATTAAAGTCCGTTTGGTAAGTAGCGGTCATGGAGGAGAGTTATTAAGTAAACTTCTTTTAGAGCGTAATCACCCGAAAGCAGATGTGGTCATTGGCTTAGAGAGTGAATTAGCTCAAAAAGCGATTGATAGTAAGCTCTTTCTCCCCTATCGCTCGCCAATGATGGATTATGTACCCACCTTTTTACACTTTGATCCAACCTATTCACTTGTTCCATTTAACTATGGGGTCTACGCTTTTAATTATGATTCACACACCTTAAAGGATATCCCCTCTTCATTAGATGATCTTCTTGATCCTAAGTGGAGAAAAAGTATTATTTTAATCGACCCAAGAACAAGTAATGTAGGTCTTGGGTTATTAGAGTGGACAGTTGCCATCTATGGTGATGATTATCTTTCGTGGTGGGAGAACATCAAGCCTAATGTGTTAACTATTACCGATGGGTGGTCAAGCGCTTATGGTCTTTTTACTGAAGGAGAAGCTCCTTTAGTTCTTAGCTACACAACAAGCCCTGTCTATCATATACTGTACGAAGAGAGTGATCGTTATAAAGCGGTTGTCTTTGATGAAGGAAATATGAGTGTGATAGAAGGTGCTGCTATAGTTGCCTCCACACAAAAACGTGCTGAGGCCCAATTGTTTATCGACTTTTTACTAAGTGATGCCCAAAAAGATATCGCAGTTGCTAATGTGATGTATCCAGTGAATAGTAACACTGTGTTACCCGATGCATTTGACCAACTGGTACAACCAACAAAAGAACTCACACTCGATAGTGAACTCGTACATGCACAAAGACAAACTTGGATTGATAGGTGGGTGGAGGTGATGAGTAAGTGAAAAAACTAGGTGCACTTCACTCACAACAGCGATTTTACCGCCTCTTGGGTCTTCCAGCTTTGGTGTTATTAACACTGTTGTTTGTTGTACCTCTTACTTTTACTTTAAGCCGAGCTTTTAGTGGTGATGAGTCTCTCTATTTTGGAGAGGCTTTCATCACCTTATTTCGTCAACCTTATACATGGACTATTGTTCGT
>JBBAFS010000121.1:0-3018 GCA_041655255.1 Sphaerochaetaceae bacterium | reverse complement strand
ACTACTCTCTTTGATATAAGATGGAATACGAAAAACAATAAATTCAAAACTTGTAGGAGTAATAGAGTGCAAGCAATCATTTTGGCAGCAGGAATGGGAAAACGACTGAAAGAGCTAACCAAAGAGAATACAAAATGTATGGTAAAGGTGAATGAGACAACTCTTATTGAACGGTCACTACGTCAGCTTGATGCACTAGGTTTGAGTAACATTATATTAGTTATTGGATATAAAGGTGACAACCTTGTTTCGTTCGTGAACACACTCAACATCAAAACTCCGATTACTTTTGTTAATAACCCAATCTACGATACTACAAACAACATCTATTCACTGTACCTTGCTAAAGATTACTTACTTGCCGAAGATACACTTCTGTTAGAATCTGATCTTATCATTGAAGATGGTATTTTAGAGAAATTTGTTTCGTTTCATTCACAAAATGCTGTTCTCGTTGCCAAATGGGAACCATGGATGGATGGAACAGTTGTAACGATAGATCATAACCAACGAATCCAAGCCTTTCTCGATAAAAAGCAGTTCAAGTACAATAATACTCATGAGTATTATAAAACTGTTAACATCTATCGATTTAGCAAAGATTTTTCAGCTTCTCATTACGTCCCATTCTTGGAGGCATATTGCACTGCTCTTGGACACAATGAATATTATGAACAAGTGTTAAAGGTTATTGCCCAATTAAGTGACCCTTGGATTCATGCCATGGTACTTGAAGATGAGAAATGGTATGAAATTGATGACATACAAGATTTAGATATTGCTGAAACTCTCTTTGAGACAGATCCAGTAGCTCGCTTTGAACGAATAAACGCCCGATATGGTGGATTTTGGCGTTTTGGTTCTATTGTAGATTTTTGTTATCTTGTTAATCCATATTTCCCTCCACCGAAGTTAGTGGATGAACTTAAATCTCACTTTGATGTACTTTTACGCCAATACCCTTCAGGACAAAGCGTTAACAACCTTTTGGCAGCAAATTACTATGGTCTCAGACCCTCTTCTACCTATGTGGGTAACGGTGCTGCTGAATTAATTAAAGCCTTAATTGAATCCGAAAAAGGCAAAATCGGATTAATGGCTCCCTCATTTGATGAATATAGAAATCGTGCACAAGAGGAGCAATTGGAAGTTTTCATCCCTTCACAAAATGATTTCTCATATCATGCTAATGATATAATCTCTTTTTACTCAAACAAAAACCTCTCTATGTTGTTATTAGTTAATCCTGAAAACCCAACAGGCTTCTCTCTTACATTAGAAGAGATTACAAAGATTATCGATTGGACAAAAACACAAAACATCACTCTTGTTATTGATGAATCATTTAGTGATTTCTCTTACCTTGAATCTTTGTTTAATCAAGATCTCCTCGATGAAAATCCACACCTAGTTGTTATCAAGTCAATCTCTAAATCATTTGGTGTACCAGGCTTGAGGTTGGGAATTCTCGCTACACAAAGTACACCCATCTTGAAGAGAATGTCTCAAGAGTTATCTATTTGGAATATCAACTCGTTTGGTGAATACTTTATGCAAGTTTGGGGTAAGTATCGAGCTAGTTACCAAGACTCCTTAACGTTCATAAAAGAAGCTAGAGCACTATTTGAGCAAGAGTTACATACAGTACCTTCTCTTACTGTATACCCTTCTCAAGCTAACTATGTTCTTTGTGAAGTAGGAAAAAACTACAACTCGTACAATTTGGCTGTTCAGCTTCTTGAGCACGATGGCTTACTTATTAAAGATCTTTCACAGAAACGTGGTATTGCTCCTAGGCAGTGTATTCGTCTAGCTGTACGAACAAAGGAAGAAAACACACGATTAGCACAAGCTCTAAAGAAATATTTGAAGTAATCATACAACCATCTCTTCAACAGAACTAGCCACACCATGAGAAGTGTGAGTAACCAACGATAACCTCATTCTTCTTGCCCATACAACAAGATATCTCCTTGTTTGTATCTCATATTCTCTAAGAGAAAAAGAACGATTTTCTGAAAAACTTTTCACCATTTCCTAATTCCTTTCTAAGTAAACATTTAGACTCTCTTTTGTACATTTGCGCAAGTTTTTAGACACTGTTTTGTACATTTGTGCAGGTTAGATGCTCTTTTGTTTGGGGAGGTGTGTTGTTTTGTTGTGTGCTTTTTCTATTAGTTTATGTTGGTAGTGGTTTACCGCCATGGGCGGTGATGATCTTTATTTCTGGTTTGAGGACGATGTGTTCTGGATAGTTCTCTTTATCACCACTGAGGCGTTTAAGAAGGAGAGTTGCTACTTCACTACCCATTCGCTCTAGTGGTTGAGCCACTGCGTAGCGACAGAGTTTAAGAAGCGGAGAATAGGTAAGGTAGTCAAAACTAGCAAAGACGAATTGATTCGCTATTTTCTCATCTAATTCACTCAGAGCATAGGTCGTCGCTCCAAGATGAAGAGCTTCATTTGCAATAAAGAATGCATAGGGGTGATCACGCTCTTCTAAAGCTTTTTTAAACAAAGAAAATCCATCTTTTTGAGTCATCACTCCGTGATGAAGGACAAAACGAGGATCGATGGGAAGATTGAGGCGCTTCATCGCCTCATAATACCCATCTAATCTCTCTTTTGCTGTGTAGAAAGAGGGATCTCCTCCAATAAAGCCAATACGAGTGAATCCTTCGTTATGTAAAGCTTCAATCATCTTATGAACACCATAGCGGTTATCGGTAATCACTCGATCCACTTGGATCCCTTCGACTTTACGGTCGACCATAATCATAGGAGTGGAAGCCGCAGTACTCTCTAAAAAGTGTTCTCCTTGGTTTCCTGCAGGAAAGACTACTAGCCCATCAACGTGGCGCTCGGTGAAGTCTTGTAACACCCTTCTCTCTTCTTCTACAGAAGCGTTAGAAGATGAGATAAGCATCGAATACCCTTTAGGAGTTAACAGCCTCTCTAATGATTCAATGACTTCCATGAAGAACATGTTACTTAATTCAGGTGCAATAATACCGATTG
>JBBAFS010000120.1:0-3065 GCA_041655255.1 Sphaerochaetaceae bacterium | reverse complement strand
AATGAGCATTCTGTTGACACCTCTGTTGGATTTAATTATTATAATGGCATATATCGGAGGAAGAGAGTGAAAAAGAGAGCAATATTAAGCATATTCCTTATTCTTGTTGTTGGATTAAACCTTTTTTCTGCTCGTGTACTATACAGTGAAGTAATCCCTCTTTTTGGGAAAATTGATGTCAGTGAATCATTCTCAGTCGAATATAATAGCCTACTTAATTTTAACATTAACTCAGATATGGCAGGTAATACCTACGAAATTGCCCGTTATAGATTTTCTTCGAATAGCTTAGATTCAATGTACGAACTAAAACTAGCTCCGGGGAAAGATAGTGATGGATTTGCTTTTCAAAGTACAAGCTCTTCTTCAAGTTCCTCTCGAGCGAGCTCTATTCCATTTATCGTCATGGTAGATGCAGGGCAACAAATCTCTTCAGCAGAACAACATTTCATTAGAAAAGAACTCGGAACAAATACTGAGCGGATGGAAGAGGGGACTATCTCTATTGCATTTCCTACCATCTCAGAAGGATTCGATGTGAAAGCTTTTGTTGAAGGCTCATACGAAGCCTCTATTGCACTTGAAGTTTCAGCCGACTAATTCACCACCCTAAAGCTCTTCATTCTCACTATCTATGGTATACTCTTTCATAAGTGGAGGAGAAAACTATGAAACCAACGCTCGTTGTTATGGCTGCAGGAATGGGAAGTAGATACGGTGGAGTGAAGCAAATCGATGGGGTGGGACTATATAATGAGGCTTTATTAGACTATTCAGTGTTTGATGCTCTACGTAGTGGATTTGAAAAAATCGTCTTTGTGATTCGCAAAGATATCGAAAAAGATTTTAGAGAGAGGATTTTTGATCGCATTGCTGCTCATTGTGATGCCCACTATGTGTTTCAAGAACTCACTACACTTTTAAGTGACAAACACATTGCCTCTTCGAAAGATCGAACCAAACCGTGGGGAACAGTACATGCTTTGTTAAGTGCAAAAGAGAAAATAAACACACCATTTTGTGTGATCAACGCCGATGATTATTATGGTCGAGAAGCTTATACCATCATGGCAGATCATCTACAGGAGATCGATAATCATTCAACAGAGCACGCTATGGTTGGCTACGTCTTAAAAAATACAACAAGTACGAGTGGTTCAGTCTCCCGTGCTATTTGTAGTGTAAAAGACTCTTATTTAGTCTCCATGAGAGAGAACAAAAAAATCTACCACCAAGGGGATGCAATCATCAGTGATATCGACGGGGAGAAGAAAATTCTCAGTGGAGATGAGTGGGTGAGTATGAACTACTTTGGATTCTCTTTGGCAAGTATCCCATTTTTTGAACAATACTTTGAAGACTTTTTACAAAAACATATCTCAACAGAGAAAGAGGAGTGTTATCTTCCTGAAGCTGCTAGTTTGTTAGTAAACACTAATCAAGGAAAAATCAAGTTTTACACAACAACTGAGAAGTGGTTTGGTATGACGTACCTCGAAGATCGTGAGATAGTGAAAAAAGAACTTGCAAGAAAGCGAAGTAGAGGGGATTACCCAGATCGCTTGTGGAAAGAGTAGAGTTACTTTTTCTTCTTTCGTGAGGAGAGGTAATCTACCGCCTCTCGCTCTATGGGGGTGAACCCTTCACCAAGAACTTTGTATGCCTCTTCTACTACCATAAACGCACGCGGGTCAGTTTGATGAACTAAGATGGTGAGTCGTGAGATGTGTTGATTTGGAACTACTGCCATCAGCATCTCTCTATTCTCACCGGTATAAATTCCTGTGCCAGTAAAGATAGTTCCACCATGGCCAATATCTTGAATGACGAGATCTTTGATAATCTCAAGTTTGTCACTAAAGACGTAGACCGTTTTTGCATATTTGGTCCCCATCACCATAATCACATAGTTGATGGTTTGACTTGATACATACAGGGTAATGATAGCAAACATTGCTCGTTCAATACCAAAGATAAAAGCACTTGTGATAATCACTCCAGCATCGACAAATAACAAGGCGGTTCCTAAAGGAAGAGGGGTGAATTTACTAATCACTTGCCCAAGAATATCTGTTCCACCAGTATTAGCTCCCCCCTTGGTAACTAAGCCAATACCGCCACCTAAGAAAAAACCACCAAAAAGTCCACTAAGTAATACCCCAATAGAATCATCACTTGAGATGATTCCTTCATACCCTAAAAAGTGGTTAAACATCGACACCGATAAAGAGAGTAGCACCATCCCTACTAAAGATTTTATCCCATAGGTGGGACCAAAGATATGAAGTCCTAATAAAAACAGTGGGATATTCATAAAGAGCATCGTCAATCCTGGTTCAAATCCAAAGGTGTGATACAACAGTGTCGCAATACCATTAACACCACCTGAAGCAATTTTAGCAGGCATATTAAACATAGCTATACCAAATGCAGCCATCATTGCCCCAATGATGATAAATAAAGCCTCTTTAATATTGCGCCGAGTTGTATGCATTACTCCTCCAAGGAGGTAAATCCCTCACCTAAAACTTCATACGCCTCTTCAATGATCATAAATGCTTGAGGGTCAATCTCTTTGACGATTTTATTTAATCTTGCAACCTTTTGGTTATGAACAACAGTGAGTAACACAGGGCGATCTTTTTTTGAGTAAATACCTTTACCAGTAAGAAGAGTTGCACCGTGACCGAGCTCTTCCATGATCTGTATCCCTATTTGTTCGTGTTCCTTACTAACGATGTATGCTGTTTTAGCATAGCGAGTTCCCATTTTTACTAACACAAAGTTAATGGTCACTCCTGTGATATACAAAGTGATTGCTGCAAAAAGAGCGCTCTCTAAACCAAAGGCAAATCCACCAGCGGCGATCACCAATCCATCGACTAATAACAAAGAGGTTCCTACAGGAAGGGGGGTGAGTTTACTCACAATTTGAGCCAGGATATCTGTTCCACCTGTATTAGCTCCACCTCGGAGTACTAAGCCGGTTCCAAAGCCACTTAATACTCCCCCCACAATAGCAGAAAGGAGAGTTCCCACACTATCTGAATAATCTAAATACCCCT
>JBBAFS010000119.1:0-3080 GCA_041655255.1 Sphaerochaetaceae bacterium | reverse complement strand
TGTAACAGTCGACATTGCTCATGCAACACATACAGTAAAATTCCTCTCTCGCTCATACGAGGGAATTACCGTCTATTTGGTTGATCACCCCTACTTCCGTACTCGTGGAGGTATTTACGGTGAAACTAGCCACACTCCGTATAATGATAACCTTCTCCGCTTTGTCCTATTCTCTAAAGCGGTAGCAGAATTAGTTAAAGCTCTGAAGTGGAAAGTAGATATTTTACACGCGCACGATTGGACTACAGGTTTTCTCACCTCGGTGATTGCCAACGATCCTTTTTTCAAGCACACAAAAACGGTGTATACCATCCACAACCTCGCCTACCAAGGCGAATTTCCCCCACTCGATTTCTTATTAACAAATCTCACATACAGTGAGTCGATGTTTAGAGGTAAGGGGCCAAAGAAAAAAGTAAATATGATGGCCCATGCTCTAGAGACCTTTGACGCATTAACAACAGTGAGTCCCTCGTATGCCAAAGAGATTCAAACCGAAGAACAAGGGTGCTCCTTAGATGGTATTCTCCGTTCTCGTTCTGAAGATCTTAGTGGAATCTTAAATGGCATTGATCTTCATGCTTGGGATCCTGAAACTGATCCTCTTATCTCTTTTAACTACTCTCACAGTGATATGAGTGGGAAATGGAAAAACAAAGAAGCTCTTCAAAAGAGGTTTCACTTAAAGGTAGATCCTTCAATTCCTGTTATCGGGATGATTAGTCGTATTGCTGAACAAAAAGGGTTTGTAGAACTTCTTCAAGGATCTCCATCTACCTTAGAGCAAATTCTTACCGACTTTCCGATTCAAATGGTCGTTGTAGGGACTGGAGATGCTGCTTTAGAAGAAAAATTGATTACTTTGAGTGAATTACATGATAATCTATCTGTTCAATTGATTTTTAGTAATGAGGCCGCACACTTAGTGGAAGCTGGTAGTGATTTCTTCTTTATGCCAAGTCGGTATGAACCGTGCGGATTAAATCAAATGTACTCGCTAAGATATGGTACAATACCTATAGCGAGGAAGACTGGGGGCTTGGGAGACTCTATTGTTGATATAAAAAATGGAGATGGAACGGGCATTTTGTTTGACGAGCTCAGTGGAGTATCGATGTACGAAGCTATTAAACGAGCTGTTGTATTGTATACTCAAGGAGTAGAGCCAATTTCGTCCATACGGAAGCGTGGTATGGCGGTCGACTTTTCATGGTTGAATTCGGCCGATATGTATATTCGTGTCTATCAAGAGTTATTGAAGAGGTAACTAATATGGGAAAAAATAAGGCTATTGCAATTGTACTAGGTGGGGGAAAAGGGACACGGTTGTACCCTTTAACCAAAGATCGTTCGAAGCCTGCAGTCCCCTTTGCCGGAAAATATCGTCTCGTAGATATCCCAATCAGTAACTGTATTAATAGTGAAATTAAAAAGATCTATATCCTTACTCAGTTTAACTCAGCTTCACTACATAACCACATCTCCAATACCTATATTTTTGACACATTCAGTAATGGATTTGTCGAAATTCTCGCTGCCGAACAAACATACCACTCGGATGATTGGTACCAAGGAACAGCCGATGCAGTTCGAAAAAATATTCGTCACTTTGCCGATCAACATGCCGATTACTACATCATCTTATCGGGAGATCAACTCTATCGGATGGATTACCGAGAGATGTTACAAACCCATATCTCTAGTGGTGCAATTCTCACGATTGCAGGAAAAACTATTAGTCGTGAAGAGGCAACGGGGTTGGGTATCATCGGATGTGATGAGAAGGGAATTATTAAAAAGTTCTATGAAAAACCTGCTCCTGATTTTGATCTTACCGATTACCGAGTTCCTGCAAAACTACTGAAAGAGGCGTTAAACCAAGCACCAACTGCTCAAAACGAATATGTTGCCTCCATGGGTATTTATATCTTTGATGCTCGAGCGATGGAAGAGATTTTAGAAGGGAGTACTACTGCCGACTTTGGTAAAGAGATTATTCCTGAAGTAATTAAAACTCAAAAGGTAGCCACCTACCTCTTTGATGGATTTTGGGAAGATATTGGAACCATTAAAGCTTTTTATGATACCAACATCGATTTAGCTTCACTTACTCCAGCATTTAACTTTTATAAAGAAGATATGCCCATTTACACCCATCGCCGTCACCTCCCTGCTACCAAGGTGAACTTTTGTAATATTAGTTACTCACTTACCAGTGAGGGCTCTATTATTACCAATGCCTATATTGTGAACTCTATTATTGGAGTTCGAACACTCATTGAATCGGGAGCTTCATTAGACGGAGTCTATTGTATGGGTGCGAGTCATTATGAGACACCTGAAGAGAAAGCAGAGAATGCTCGAAAGAAACTACCAAACATTGGTATTGGACGAGCTACGATTATTAAACGGGCTATTATCGACCAAAATGCCCGTATTGGAGATGGATGTCGTATCGGTATCGATGATATAGAGCGAATTGAAGGCGATTATGCCAACTACTCTATTCACGATGGGATTATCGTGATCCATAAAAATGCGATTATCCCCGATGGGACTATCTTGTAATTACTATAGAGCTCTCTCTAAAGAGAGCTCTTTTATGTTTAATCTTAAAGCGTTATCACTGTCGGCCATTGGAAGGGTCATAAGTTCATCAAGAGTTACCCATTTCGCCTCTTGGTGCTCTTTGAGGATGAATTCAGCACTTCCTATAAGAGTGACCCAATACGCCCTCATATCGTACGTTGTCCCTTTGTTCGTAAAAGTGTGAGAGAAAAAGTGTTCACCTACTTCTACTGTAAGGTGAAACTCTTCGTAAAATTCACGTTTAAGTGTTTGCTCGACACTCTCTTCCCAACGATGTTTCCCTCCAGGAAATTCCCACATGCCACCAATTGAGCCCCCTTGATTTCTCAAAGCGACAAAGTAACGATCATCTTGTTGTATGACACCACTGGTAGTAATGCGTTTTTGCATCAATATACTCCTATAACAATACTGCTGATGGAAATAAAAAATGTAATGAAGCAGAGACTAAACAGATATACCCTAAATTCCGTTTATATTGCTCCATAAGA
>JBBAFS010000118.1:0-3194 GCA_041655255.1 Sphaerochaetaceae bacterium | reverse complement strand
TAACACAAATGGGACAAAATTAAAGTTTTAGTGTTTACAAACTACTAGCTAAAGACAAGTACGGACTCATGCGGGTCTCGTACGAAGGAAGTTGGAGACAAAGTCCCGAACTAATGGACAGAAACTGGATATAAGGCGGGTTGACTGGATGAATCTGCCAGATGCGATGAAATCAACAAGTAAATCATGTAGCTACATGGGAGGAAAGTTATTGATCTAAATTGGAGAGGTCTGTAACTCGTTTCGAAAGTAACTATGTAACTTTTATAGGGTGATTAGGTAACGCTATTTTGACAACTATTTTCAAGCCTTGATCAATATCATAAAGAAGGATCAAAAGAGTGGGGTTCTAATCACAGGACATTTTTGAGTTGAAATAAAGCTTCTTGTTTCAGTGAAGTGAGGCAAAATGGCAACTGTTGCCCTACTTCTAATTTACAGTATACTAAGTGCGAGGAGAGTTTCATGCGTTATATACACTTAGAGAAAGTTCGTCATCCTATTTCACGTATCGTTATAGGGAGTACCTGGTTAGGGACTCGTATCGATGTCGATACGACCCATGCTTTATTAGATGCCTATTTTGAACTTGGGGGAAATACAGTCGATGTTGCTCGACTCTATGGCCAAGGGGTAACTGAACAAGTCATTGGAGAGTATCTAAAAGATCGTAATCTCTTAAAAGATATTAACTTAGTGACCAAAGGTCTTCACCATGGAGAAGGAGACACTGAACGCTTTAGTGAACAAAACCTCTCTTTAGACATTGCCCAAAGCCAAGATGCACTACAAACTGACTCATTTGATATCTGGTTTTTCCACCGAGATAACCCAAACTTCCCTGTCGATGAGATTATGGATATGGTTGCCCCATATGTACAAAAAGGGGTTATACGCACCTTAGGTGCTTCTAACTGGAGTACTGATCGGATTGAAGAGGCAAACTCTTGGGCTACAAAACACAACAAACCCCTTATCGAAGTGAGTCAAATTCAATTTAGTATTGCCCGCACAACTGGAAAGTTGTGGGATGATCCCACCTTAGAGTGTATGAACGATGAGTCATATCAGTGGTATAAAAAAAGTGAGATGCCTTTATTCGCTTTTTCAAGCCAAGCGAAAGGCTTTTATAGTAAAGCCATTGAGAAAGGAGAAAAGCCCTCCTCTCTCAGATTTTACACCCCAGAGAATGAACAAAAAATTGAACGAGTGAAATCCTTAAGTGAGAAATATAACGTAAGTGCTGCAACGATTGCCCTGAGTTATGTAACAAGTGCTTTAAAACACTCAGTTGCTATTATTGGTTGTTCCAATGTTGAACAGATGCACGATTCAATGAGTGCTCAAGATGTCGTCTTAGAGAGTGAAGATATCTCCTTCTTAGAAAGTGGTAAGCGTTGATGAACACATATCGCAGTGAAGTTGTCGATCTATTAGACCCTTTTTCAACATTAACCCAACAAGGATGGTCTGATCGTCCTGTGTGGCGTTATCGAAGTGAAGAGCTCAAAAAAAGAGCTCCCCAATTCAAAACATGGAATATCTTTAGTATCAACATGCCAAAGCATGATCTCTATATCCATGTGACCTACCGTCGAAGACGGTATCAAATGATCTACTCACTTGTGATCTTTGATACAAAAAATCACAGTTTCTCATCCGAAATTGGACACTCTCGTATCCGCTTAGGACAAAGTAAGGTCATTAACTACTACCAAGATTTTGCCACAGCTCAAGCAACAAAGAATTTGAGAGTAGCTTTTAGTAAACGCTCGCATAAACGACGACTCTTAGTTGGCTCTCCTGATATAACATTGCACGATGGTGTTACCAACTTCAATTGTGATATCTCCTTACACCAAAATAAGAGTTTAGAGACCTTTCACTGTGCCCGAACACTACAAAAAGGGACAAAACAGTTCACCTTAAAAGAGACGCTGTTACCTTTGAGCGTAGAAGGGAGTTTCACCTTTGGTGAAAAACCAATAACACTATTAGAACATGATGCCCTAGCATCCCTACACTGGGGTTTTGGTAAAATGCCACACTCGTTCCATCAAGGTATTATCACAGCGTATGGATTAATTGATTCACATCTTGGAGGCTTTAGTTTTGATGGAAAGCACTTTGCTTGTATCTACAACAATAAACTCTATCATAAAGAGGGGGTAATCTTAGATGGGCATCGATTGGTCTCTAGCGAACTCTCTTTAGCTATGAACCCCATTCGAGAGAGGAGGATCTCAAAGCGGATCTTCTTTAAAAAACATAAAGAGAAACACTCGTTAGTGAGTTTTACCGGTCATATTAACCTCGATGACGAAACACGTCTTGAGATTAACGACATGGTTGGTTCTTTAATTGAGATTTAGAATATCTTTAATGTAGCTAATTGGCTCTTAATCCTCTTTGTAGAACACCGGTAGGTACGTGCCAGTTCTTGGACCGTTACTCCAGTACATAAGTGAAACAACAACTCACTGTTATCAACAACGTCAGTAATCTGTTTTTGCTTGGTAACACGTTGGTCCGCTACAGTAGGTAATGTCATCTCTGATTTCCCCCTTTGATCTACTTAATAGACCCCCACGTAAGAGATACTGCTTCTTTTTGCATCTAAGAGAGTCATAACAACGTTTAGGTGGGCGTACGTTATAAGCCTTATATGAAGGTCAAAGGGAAGTAGAATGAAATCTTCCGTATATCTCTTCACTACAAAAGGGGCATGTTCCCTCGTTAAGAAGGGAGTGTTGTAGTGCCATATAATCACGTGAGATGATCTTTTCATGACAAGAGGGGCAATAGGTACTCAAGTGTTCCACCTGAAGGGAATTGCCTGTATAGATATATGGAATTCCGACATCTTTGACTTCACGCACAACTTCTTGTAAGAAAGATTCTGATGTCTGTGGGTAGTGTTTCATTTTGTATTGTGGGTAAAACCTTGAAAGGTGCCACACTTTCACCTCTCTTTGGTGTAATTGTTTTGCAAGTTCTACAATTTCACCGATGGTGTGAACACCTTCAATAAGGAGAGTGGTCACTTCTAAGATAGTATTGGGATAATGAGCAATTGTCTCTACACTCTCTAATACAGGTTCTAATGCTCCCCCACTATACTCTTTGTAAAAGTCGTTACTTCCTTTCACATCGATGTTAAACGCATCGATTAAAGGGAGCATCCTTTGTAACGA
>JBBAFS010000117.1:0-3225 GCA_041655255.1 Sphaerochaetaceae bacterium | reverse complement strand
ACCGCCTTGAAAGCGGATAACTACATCAGAACTTTGGGCGAGGTAATCGACAATCCTCCCTTTCCCTTCATCGCCCCACTGGGCTCCTACGATTGCTGTTACACTCATCTTTCGACTCCTTCATTAGTCTGTTGCACAGCCTCTTGGCGTGTGTGCTCATCGATATCATGAGCATCCCACGGGTAGAGTATCCACACATCTTCAGTTTCAATACCAGCAAAATAGCGGTTCATTGAAGGGGGAAATAGTGCATCTTTTGGTTTTAATTTATTATGAAGCACTACTGTTGCAATGTCTGTTGGTTTATGTGTCATTAACTCTTCGATGCAGTAACTCAGTGTGGACCGAGTATCATCTACTTCATCGATGAGTAAAATCTTTTTTCCACGTAGTTGCTGTTGAGTCTCATCAATCCACTGAATCTTCTGTGGATGGAGGGTGTGCTTTTGTTCAAGGTTGTAGTATGAGATTCCAACGGCAAATATGGGGCGGTTTATAAACGTTTTTAAGATTCTAGCTGGTATAAAACCACCTGAACCAATAGCTACGATGATATCAGGGTCATACCCACTGGCTATGACCTGCTCTGCGAGGGACTTCACCAACTTGTGAATGGTGGGGTAACTCACGTAGAGCTTTTTACTCATCGCTTTCTCCTACTCAGTTACCGGGATCATTTCGGCAATGTAGGGGAGGGTTCGATACTTCTCAGCATAATCGAGACCGTACCCAACTACCCACACATCGGGGATTTCAAAACCGATATAATCAATGTCGACAGGAACTTGTCGTCGATCTACTTTATCTAAAAAGACAATGGTTCGTAATGAGGCTGGGTTTCGTGCTTCAAAATTTCTTTTTAAATACTCTAAGGTGTATCCACTATCCAAAATATCTTCGACTATGAGCACATGTTGACCACTTAAGTCTTCACGAGTATCCATAAGCATTCGCACATTTCCCGTAGAGAGCGAAGAGATACCGTAACTTGTGATGGAGATGAAATCGACTTTGTGTGGAATTGTGAGTCTTCGACATAAGTCGGCTAAAAAGATAAAAGAGCCTTTTAAGACACCAATGAGGATTAACTCCTGTTCAATATCTTTGTATTCATGGTTAATGCGATGGGCTAACTCTTCCACTCTCCTTTGAATTGTGTCGGCATCAATAAGTACTCGAACTAAATCTTTGGTGAGAGGAGGCAAGGCTATTGCTGACATATATGCTCCTTATCTGACACCCTAAGGCATAGCAATAAACAGCTTCCCTAGTCAAGGTTGAACAGTACTTTCACACCTTTGATTATCGTGTGTACTCTCTTTATAACACAAGATACATCAAAGGTGTTTTGAGCTCTTATACGCAGTGGAATAACTCTACAGTGAGTCGATTGCCTCTACTGCATTTTCAAAAATATGCTCTTTTCCTACATGAGTGTGAAATCCTGCCTTCTCAAACTGAGAGCGCACTTGAGGTTGTAAGCCACAAAATAAGAGTGTTACACCCTCTTTTTTCAGTTCATCGTACAACTCTTCTAAAGCAAGCATCGAACCGTGATCGATTGAGGGGACTCCTCTAATGGAGACTATCATCGTTGATACATCTTCTATTGCTTTAAATGTTGTTACAATTGTGTTGATTGAACCAAAGAAGATTTGCCCTGTAATGTAAATAAGACGCACCTTTGAGAGTCTGCCTGTGAGGTTTTTCCCCTTCTCATGACGATCGTCAATATTTGTGATGGTGATATCTATATCACTTGATGAAATAACAAACATAATGACTGAAAAACCAATACCAACTAAAATAGCTGTAGTAAGGCCTAACACTACCGTGGTAATGAGTGTGACAAAATATTTCCCGATAGAAGAGTAGTACCGCTTTCTGAAATAGGTCTTTACACTAGGCCAATCGTTCATTCTCCAAGAGGTGACCATCAATACTCCTGCAAGAGCCGACAGTGGAATTCGACTCATAAACGGTGCTAATAAGAACATCGATAAGATCAATACAATAGCGTGAACAAAACTGGTGACGCGTGTTTTCATTCCAGCTTTAATAGCAATACTAGTACGAGCTATAGCAGCTGTGGCAGGAACGCCCCCTAAAAAGGGCATCACTAAGTTTCCAATTCCTTGTGCTAAAAGCCATCGGTCTGGATCCATCTTCTCTTTTTTCATCTTCTCCCCAGCAGCACCTGCTAAAAGGGATTCGACCATTCCAATAGCAGCCACACCGATAGCGGGGACGATAAACAACTTAATGCTATCTAATGATAATAAAGAGAGGGTAAAGTGATCTTCTAAGATTAATTTTTTAGGAATAGTACCCACTTCACCCACTTGCAGTGGGAAAAGTAGATTCATGATAAGCGCTATAATAATAGCCGCTAAAGAGGAGGGGATAATCGCCTCCCACTTTTTGGGCCAAAGAATCATTAATGCAATCACCATTGAGCCAAACAGGATTGGCTGCCACTGAGGTGAGAAACCTAAATGGGCGTAACTGCCAATTGATTGAATGAGTGTATCTCCTTCACTCACTGTTCCAAAGAAATTATCAATTTGACTAGAAGCAATTAAGACAGAAATTCCTGCAGTGAACCCAGTGAGTACCGGTGATGGGATAATAGAGACAATTCTTCCCGCTTTCACCAGTGCGACTATAAGTAATACTACCCCTGATAAAAAGCCGGTAATTAAGACTCCTTGAATTCCAAACTTTGCTGAAACAGGGAGTAAGATAGCAGCCATAGTCCCTGTGGGACCACTGATCTGATACGAAGCTCCACCTAAAGCTCCCATAATCAAACTGGCAAAAATAGCAGTCACTAAGCCACTAGCCGCATCGGCTCCTGAACTTACTCCAAAGGCTAATGCCAACGGAAGGGCAACAGCGGCTACTGTTAATCCTCCAAGAATGTCTTTTCTGAGTGTGCCAAGGTTGTATCCTGAGAACTCCCTTCTCAGGTCGCTACGAAAACGAGATATCATGATGTGTACTTCCTTTAAGATACGTCAAATTGCTACAAAAGGGTCTCACACAGTATAGAGGAAGAGTTAATAAAAGTACATTGGAGGTTCACACCCTCAAAAGGAGTTAAGCTCTCAAGAGGTCTCATTGACGTGCAAACAAAAGCACTTTAGACTGCTAAGTATGTTTGAACAATATAATGTAGAAGATGTAGAATTAAATCCGTTTACTACCATTGGAGATGAAAGTTTT
>JBBAFS010000116.1:0-3329 GCA_041655255.1 Sphaerochaetaceae bacterium | reverse complement strand
TTGGCAATTAGAGTTTGAAGCAAGTTTCCCTTTTGAAGAGACCGAAGATCAAATACGGTGTATCGAAGAGGTGAAACTCGATATGGAATCTCCTCATGTGATGGATCGTCTTATTTGTGGAGATGTCGGATACGGTAAAACTGAGATTGCCTTCAGAGCTGCTTTTAAAGCGGTGATGGCAGCAAAGCAAGTCGCCTTTTTAGCTCCAACCACTATTTTAGCCGAGCAACACTACGCAACACTGATTGAACGTCTAGGCTCTTTTCCTGTTCGTGTTGAAATTCTCTCTCGTATGGTCTCTAAGAAAAAACAAAAAGAGGTGTTACAACAACTCAAAGAGGGATCTATTGATATCTTAGTAGGGACACACCGTATCTTACAAAAAGATGTGGTGTATAAAGATCTAGGGTTGTTGGTCATCGATGAAGAGCAACGCTTTGGAGTAAAAGACAAAGAGCGGGTCAAAGAGTTAAAACACAACATCGACTCATTAGCACTTTCAGCCACTCCAATTCCACGTACACTCTATATGAGTTTACTCAATATTCGTGATATGTCTTTATTAACCAGTGCTCCAATTCAAAGGCGCCCCATTAAAACCATTATCCAAGAGTTCGATATCGAAACAATTGTTAAAGCAATCACCCATGAGGTTGAAAGAGGGGGACAAGTCTATTATCTTCACAACCGCATTGAGACTCTCAATGAAGTGGTAGCCATGTTACAAAAAGAACTTCCTTATCTTCTTATTGAGTCGATTCATGGTCAACAAGATGCCTCCTCAGTTGAGGATGTGATGAGGCGTTTCATCTACCAAGGCATCCAAGTGTTAGTTTCAACGACCCTTATTGAAAATGGAATCGATATTCCGAATGTAAATACCATCATTATCGACCGAGCAGATAATTATGGAGTAAGTCAACTCTACCAACTACGTGGAAGAGTAGGGCGTAGTGACCAAGAGGCGTTTGCCTACCTCTTTTATCCTAAACTCACCTCGATGAATGAGATGGCAATAAAACGACTGAAAATTATTAGTGAACACACCGATTTAGGTAGTGGTTTTAAAATTGCCCTTAAAGATATGGAGATGAGAGGGACGGGAAATCTTTTAGGAAAAGAGCAAAGTGGACAACTAGCGAGTGTAGGCTTAGATATGTATCTCAGAATCTTAGATGAGGAGATTGTCAAACTCACAAAAGAGGGAGTTTTAGACGACTCTCAAGATCTCTTTTTAGAGTTGGATTACTCTGGGTTTATCCCCAATGAGTATATCAGTGAAGCCTCTTTAAAGTTTGAGATTTATAAAAAGATTGCATCAGTCGATAGTGATGTCGCCTTACAAGCACTCAGAGGAGAACTTGAAAGTAGATTTGGTACTCCACCAGAGGAGGTAAATAACCTCCTGTATATCGCTGAATTAAAAATAATTGGCAAGAGTATGAATATTAGTCATCTTAAAGAGCGTAACGGGCAAGTCACCATTACCTTTAACAAAGTGAAAGATATTGCAATTGATAAAGTGATGGAGCTCATACGCCTCAGTAACGGAAATGTGAAAGTAGATCCCCGTTTCTTAAATGTATTACGCCTTAATACTGATGCGATTTCTCTTAAAGATAAGTCGCTGTTCATCGTAGAAATACTACAACGCATTGCATAGGAGAGAAGATGAAACGAGTAGAGACACCTGCTAAAGACAATCGACGGCCCATTAAAAGCTATGTGCTTCGATCTTTTAGTTTAAAGCCATCACAGCAACAAGCTATCGATCAATACTCTCAAGAGTATGCCATTGAGTTTGATTCTTCTAAGCCAATTGACTTTACATCGTTGTTTAACCGAGAAGCAGAAACAATTATTGAAATTGGATTTGGGATGGGACGATCTACCATTGAAATAGCAAAACAATTTCCCCACAAAAACTTTTTAGGTATTGAAGTCTTTTTAAACGGATATGCCCACATTCTCAAAGAACTTGCTCAACATCATATCACCAATGTGAAAGTGATTCGCTTTGATGCAGTAGAAGTGTTAGAGAAGATGATTTTGGATAACTCAGTAGATGGCTTTCATATCTTTTTCCCAGATCCATGGCCGAAAAAGAAACACCATAAAAGAAGACTCATTCAACTCCCTTTTAGCACACTGTTACAACAAAAGCTCAAAAGTGGAGCTTATATCTACTGTGTGACCGACTGGGAAGAGTATGCCAACCAAATGCTGAGTGTGTTTGATCAAACTCCGAATATTATCAATGTGCATCACGGTTTTGCCCCTCCCAAAACGTGGAGACCCACTACAAGCTTTGAGAAAAAGGGGCTAGAAAAAAAGCACCCTATTAACGAAGTGTGGGTAGAAAAACACGTCTAGTAGCACACTTTACCTCTTTTTCACACTACAAATATCCTCCTCTTCATAACTCCCATTTCTCCCTTGTATTGACAAAGAAATCTCAAAGCGTATAATTAACTTGTTTAGTAGGTAAACAAGTTGTGGATGCATCCACACCCATTTCAAAAAGAGGTACTACCCAATGAAGTATTGCAGTGTGACTGATCACATCTTTGAGATTATGAGATCCTTAGAAGAGGCGAATAAAAAACCAAAAGATTACGGCAATGGAGTAGTTCTTGGGTATGCTGAGTTGCAGTTTTTGGAAACGGTTTTTCGTTATCCCAACGAACATGCTACTGAATTATCCAATAGATTAAACATCACCAAAGGGGCAGTGACCCAAATGGTGGCAAAGCTCTCTACAAAAGGGCTTATTACTATCACCCAACGGGAACATAATAGACAAAAAAAATTCTATTCACCAACTGTGCAAGGTGAACAGATGATACAACACTACCAGCGACACCATTACGAAGCCAATCAAAAGCTATGTACATATATGGCCACATTGGACGATAAAGAGGCGCAAGCCGTCTATTCTTTTTTATCATTTCTAAAAGAGAATGTTCCGTTTTGCGAATTTCCTTGTGAGTGTAACGCCGTGAGTGAACAACATACAAAGGAGTTCAATTATGACTCACCCCATGCTCCGTGTAGACGATCTACATGCTACGCTTGAAACTGGAGAGAGAGTACTCACAGGAGTCGATTTAGAGATAAAAGTTGGTGAGATCCATGTCATCATGGGACCAAACGGTTCGGGTAAATCGACTTTGGCCAATACCATTATGGGAGGGCCATCTTACATTGTAACTCAAGGCCATATTCTCTTTGAGGGTGATGACATCAGTGGTGAAAGTGTGGATGTACGGGCTAAAAAGGGGATATTTATGGCCTTTCAAACTCCTGAGGAGATTGATGGTATAAGTGTA
>JBBAFS010000115.1:0-3345 GCA_041655255.1 Sphaerochaetaceae bacterium | reverse complement strand
GTGGTTGGAAGCTGCTCCCCTCTCCTTTGTTAAAGATGCAAACATACTACTAAATAACGTGATACTTTGTCTAAGCCATTGTGAGAATAACATAGGCTAATGTAATTGTTTAATGTGGAAGCCTACACTTGGTCTTCCTGAAGCGTGCCCAAGGGAATAAGGAAAGACACAAATCCACAGTGGTTGAGTCCAAGGCATATACATCACCCTCTACATCGAGGTTGTAATCATCTCCTTGGTAAAGCTTCCTTGCCTGTATGATGAGCACTTGGGCAAAGTCTTCGTAAATTCGCCAAGAGCGGCTCTCGTTTGCTTCAACGAAGGTACTGCGGGCAATGCTGCCCCTGAAGCCCATGTGATAGAGTCGTCCTTCCATTGCATTCAAAGTTGCGACGATATCCCTGAGGCTCAATCGATGGGTCAGCTGAGCAAAGGCAAGTGTTGCCAATCACATTAAATGAACATCTTTTATCACATTGAATGGATACAAATTTCCTATCGTTGCGAGTAGTGCAAAACGAAGGGTGATTGATGTTCAACCACCCTAGTGAACGTTGTGAACCCACTTTACATAACCTCAGTTAAAGCTAGTCTCACATGCTCTGAAGAGACTGTTTGACTTTTTTCCATTGCAGCTGCCAACAGTGCACCTTTTGCAAGGTTGTTTGCCCGTCTTAGTAGGCCCCCTGAACCTTGGTGGATTGCAGTGATGGCTGAATCAGAGAAAATACTCTTTTTAGCCCCAGCTAAGTGCATATGGTGTTCGATGTATTGCTCCATTACTTCTTTACGAATTGCTTCTAAGTGACTTCTACCCATAATCCTCGAAGCGAGAGGTTTAGCATCAGGGGTCATCAGTTTTTCAATCAGGCTCTCTTGACCACATAGGATGGTACTCATCAGAGGTGAGCTATCCAGTTTGTGTTGAGTAAGCAAATGGAGGTAGCTAAAAATCTCCGCTCGTAACAGGTGTGCTTCATCAATGACCAAAACTGGAGATATTCTGCGTCCATTCATTTCCAGCAGTTGCTCCTGAATCTGGCGCAACATCAGTGGTATTTTGTACGAATTATAGATGATGCCAAAACAGAGGAGCACTTGTCGAAGGAACTCTGTCATCGTGTAAGAGCCAGCTGTGAACATGATCACTTCATGTTCGCCTTTTGCTAAATTGTCTATCACATAACGCAGGCTTGTTGATTTACCAGAGCCAACATCTCCTGTAACGAGAGAAAAACTGCGCATTGAGATGGCAAATTCGATACGTTTTTGCATCGGCTCGAGGCTGGGAAGCATATAGAGGTCAGCACTAGCAATATTCTGTGGGAAAGGATCTTTTTTCAGTGAGAAAAAGTGGCGAATATGTTTCATCATCACTTACCTCCACCAAAGAGTGTGCCACTTTTCAGTGAGAGAATATCTTCATCGCTTTGATTGCGTACTCTAGCGATGCGACTATTAGCATGTAAGGGGACTTCTTCGATAAACCCATGAGATTTACCGTCGACAAACAATTCTACCCGGTCAAGTGTTTCAAAGCGAAGCTGTACACGCATACCAGCAAGTCCAATAGGTACCTGGTAGACGCGATTGCTGAGACGAATGGTACGATCATTACTTACCGTACGCTCTTCACGATGGCGAAAATAGTCGGGTAGTTGCTCTGGGGCACCTCTGAGGGCATGAGCATCGTCAAGGTAGCGTTGCAGAGGAGTTTGACCGGTGCTGCTGTGCCGACGTTGATGATACACAGTATCCAGATACTTCTGCCATCGTTGATTCAGTTCCTCAAGACATATTCCCTCAAGAATGTCAGGCAAAAATTGCATCCGTACCGTTTTGTTAAAACGTTCAACCTTTCCGCTCCCCTCGGGACGATATGCTGTTGCATAGCGAAGAGATATTTGCAATGCGGCACAGCCTATGGCAAGGCGGTGGTTTCTAAATGAGCTACCATTGTCTACATACAAAATCCTCGGCACCCCTCGACTTTTGAGTGCCTTGGAGAGACAATCGATGAATGAATCGGCGCTTTCATCAAGGTAAAAGCCACTACCGACAATTAGCCTACTTTTATCGTCCAAAATTACAAAAAGATAACTCTTGCGTAGCTTACCTTCATGGGTCACCTTCATTGCATGCAGGGCATCAGCTTGCCATAAGTCGTTACTCAATTCTACCTCAAAGCGTCTCATATCCTCCTGCTTCTTTCTTGTCTTTTGGTCATGGATTCTAAAGAGACGATAAATGGAGGGAAGAGCAATGCGATCTGCTTTGCTAATAATCTTACGCTTGTAGGCTTCCTCTACTACTTTTTTGATGGTAATAGATGGCTTTTCCTTACGGATGTGCAACAAAGCAGCAAGTGTTTCATCACTGATGCTTCTTTGGCGACCGCAGTCACTGCGATTGGAGGGAAACAGTGCCTCAATACGCTCACCGCCTTCGCGGTAACGACGCACCCAGTTGAGGATGGTAGCACCCCCGATATGTGTACGATTGCTAAAAGGGATTTCCCACTGACGTTGGCTCAATTGCTGGAGCAATTTCTTTTGTTCACCCCAAGCGATGTTCTTCTCCAAAAGTGGGAAGATAACTCCAAAGCGAAAGATTGCAATTTGTTCTTTTTGTGTGTCGGTCATCGTCGACTCCTTCGAATTATTTGGCTTTCACCTTATCCAAAGGGACTTGACGTGCTCAGTGCAAAAGGTAGGTAGGCTTTGACTCCAGTACGAAATGCTAGGAGCTTCAATCGCTCAATCCTCCCTGCCGCAAGAGGAAATGCTCCTACGATATGTTGTTCAATCATTGATTGGTCAAGAGTGATAGATTGAGCTAAAGCCCAGCGTTGCACATTGCTCCACCAGTACCGTTGCGTTTGACGCGTAGCAAGAGCGTGACAAAAAAAGCCTTTACGAATTTTATGTAACAGGCAAGCTCTGATGATGCTCAGTGGATACAACAATCTACTCTGCCATCCAACTGGTCTAGTTGTATGAACTTGGCTACATTCCGCACATCGCCATCTCTTTAACCAAAACCCATTGACACACCCGTGCAAATACCTGAATACGTACCCATGGCCCCATAGACGAATCCCGTTACACCCGGGACAATTGTCTGGACGTTCCCACCGGTATGCCTTTCCTTGAGCTTGCAATTCTTCTAAATTCACATGATAATAAAGTACTATTTTTGGTATTGGGGAGCAGGCATCTGTGGTTGGAAGCTGCTCCCCTCTCCTTTGTTAAAGATGCAAACATACTACTAAATAACGTGATACTTTGTCTAAGCCATTGTGAGAATAACATAGGCTAATGTAATTGTTTAATGTGGAAGCCTACA
>JBBAFS010000114.1:0-3398 GCA_041655255.1 Sphaerochaetaceae bacterium | reverse complement strand
TTGGTGGAAGAATTGAATACTGGGAGTCACCTATAGCAATGCTCGATGCTTTTATCGATGCTCACTTTGAACAAGGACGTCACTCTCGACGTGTCGATAAGATTATGGCTATCGAACAAATGTAAATGGGTGAGGAAGTAACTCCCTAAAACGATACTTCAACATTGTATCTTTAAGATTATAGAGATAGACAACTGTATCATCATCACTAAACTCACTGAGTACTTGTAAACAAAGTGCACAAGGTACAGCAGGTGGATCATCATCAGAGATAACAACAACCATCTCAATGACAAACTCTTTTTCTGAACTTACCCCACTGAGTAAAGCACTTCTTTCGGCACAGATCGTAGCACCATAGCTACTGTTTTCCACATTTACCCCTTTGTAGATCTTCTTTGTCTTTTTACTGACAATAGCTGAACCAACTTGAAAGTGTGAGTATGGGGCATAGGCAAAAGAGTGAACCTGCTTAGCAACCTCTTTTGCAAAGAGGCGTAACAGAATGTGTTCAAACTCTTGTTTTGATGTAAAAGCTTCAATATCTGCTAAGGTGTGGATAATTGCATCAGCTCCGTGAGTTAAGAGCTCTTGTTCACTAAAGCCCGTAGTAAGAGCAATACAACTCATCTGGGCTGCTTTTGCTGAAGAAACTCCATGTGGCGCATCTTCAAATACCACACACTTTGAGGGCTCTACTCCAAGAGCTTGGGCAGCAAGAAGGTAGATATCTGGATGAGGTTTTTTCTTTACCACATCTTCACCACTGATGATGACATCAAACAACGAATGATCTAAGCCAATAGCTTCAAGAGAGATCTCCATTTTAGCTCGATCGGCACTTGTGACCACCGCCATGGGGATGTTGGCTTTCTGAGCACTCTCAAGAATTTGGATAACGCCGCTTAGAGGCTTCTCTTTATCTCCAATACACTCTTTATACAGTGCATACGTTTCTAATTTTGCCTCTTCGATATCAATCTCTAGGTGATATTTTTTAGCAACCTCACCAATATACTTATTCTCTCCAGCTCCCACATAAGGGAGAAAATCCTCTTCTTTGACTTTCACTTTACGTGATTCAAAAAAGGCGACAGCTGCTTGAGCTAAATAGTCTTCACTATCTATTAATACTCCATCCATATCAAACAAAAGTGCATCAACCATAGATTCATCCTACCACATATATCCAAAACCAAGATAAGAACTTAGTGTCCATTCATATAACTCAAAAGAGTCACCCATAAGTAATCTACTTTCGATGAAGGCCTCAATTGACCATTGAGGTGTTACGTTATAATGAGACACAACTTGAGCAACAGGACCACCAAAAAGTGCCCACGTATCGCTCTCTGTTGTAAAAACGGTAGATTCAATACCCACTAAAGAGAATCCCACTGCCCCACCAACTGTCATGCGCTCACTTATTGAGCGCTTTAACAAAGAGAGGGCTTGAAGACTCAGTGCATGAACTGATGCACTTTGGTAGGCATATCGGTCGTATGTGAAATCACATTTCAAAGCAAGTGCATTTGCCTCACCGAGAGTTAAGAGATCTGATGAGATATAAGAGAGCATAAAAGAGGGATTAATATGTAAATCTAACTCTTTATACTTCCCCTCTTTGTTAAAGAGATTCTCTTCTATAAGTGTATCGAGTTTTAAGCCAGTGCCTAAAGTGAGAATAAGACGTGAAGAGCCTTGTTTTTCTAATAAGAGAGGCTCTTTGTTTGGTAACTCTAAAGAGGGGGGAGTATAACTAACCTCAACTGGTTCACTAAAATGGGTACCATCGAGTGAACGCTGAACAACGAGGGAGTGACTTTCAGTGATTAACACATCTTCAAGGGTATATGAAGTTTTTTGAGTTACCTCATTGTACGACCCTCCATCAAGAGCATAGCGGTACACATATTCAGGAGAGTGATTTTCTTGCCATGACCATCTTAAAGTAACTCTTTGACCTGGTAATAACACTAATGTGCTCATCATACATACAGTGAGGATGATACCTACTTTTCTCATACTCTCCCCTCCGTCTTGTAAGTATAGCCCAAAATTACCCACTTCAGTAGCTCAAAGCACTTGAGTGTGGTGGGATCGGTAGTGTATTGTCGTTTTATGAAAAGAAATCTAAGACATATCGGAGTCTTTTGTGGCTCTTCCACTGGCAATCACCCTATTTATGAACAAAAGGCCATTGAGTGTGCCAACGAAATGGTAAAACGCCAAATGGACCTTATCTATGGCGGTGGAGGCAAAGGAATTATGGGGAGTATTGCCTCTACCATGAAAGAGGGAAATCGACGAGTCATTGGAGTCATTCCCAATCTCATTTATGAGATGGTACGCCACATTGATCACGATGAAGATGAACTTATCGTCGTTGAGACCATGCATGAGCGTAAAGCTCTGATGTATGATAAAAGTGATGCCTTTATTGCCCTTCCTGGAGGTATTGGAACCTTAGAAGAGTTCTTAGAAGTCTTTACATGGTTGCAACTCGGGTATCACACAAAGCCTGTTGGCATATTAAATATTGCAGAGTTTTATACCCCCTTTATCGATATGCTTCAACAGATGGTAATCAAAGGATTTGTTCGCCAAGAGATGGTCGATGCTTTAGTGGTAGAAGAGGATCCAAAAACACTCTTTGACCGCCTTGAAACAATCTCTTTGAACATCTCTTTAAAGATTCAAAAGAGCTGATTTTCTTTTTTATTCACGCTATACTGCCTCTATGAAATTAAAACGACGAATTAGTGATTACATTTTCATTGTGGGTGGCTCTTTTATTACAGCATTGGGGATTGCCTCTTTTATCACTCCAGCTAAATTAGCAGGTGGAGGGGTGAGTGGTCTTTCAGTCATTTTATACCACCTCCTTCATTGGGATGTGGGAATCTCAATCTTTGTATTAAGTATTCCACTATTCATTGCTGGAGTGTGGACCTTTGGGTGGCGTTATGGCTTTACCTCTCTTTTAGGGACAGTACTCCTCTCTTTTTTCACCACTAGTATTGGTCTTACCTTTGGTTTTGAAGGGTATTTAGATTATTCAGATAGTGTGGGAACTCTCCTTTCTGCTATTGTGGGGGGAGTGTTAAGTGGCTTTGGAACCGGCTTAGTACTCCGGGGTGGAGCTAATACAGGTGGAACAGATATCCTGGCTCAAATTGTGAGTAAACTCACCCCCCTTCCTGTAGGAACCTCTTTATTATTAGTCGATGGATTGGTGATCGCCGCTGGTGGATTTGCCTTTGGTTTAGAGAGCGCTCTTTTTGCAGCAATCACTTTGTATATCACAGGAGTAACCATTAACTTCGTGTTAGTAAAAATGGGAACTCGCTATGCTAAAACAGCGTACATCGTTAGTAAGGAGCACGAACAAATAGGGA
>JBBAFS010000113.1:0-3412 GCA_041655255.1 Sphaerochaetaceae bacterium | reverse complement strand
GCACTACAATTTAGATGAGATCGATCTTGAAGAGTTAATGACGCTTTGTGGCACCTGGAAAGAGAAATTTGGTGATAAGATTGTCGATACTCTTCCCCTTATTAAAGAGGCTGTGTTAGCAGATAAAAATATCCTCTTAGAGGGTCAATTAGGGATTATGAGAGATCTTGATTGGGGGATTTACCCCTATACAACCAGCAGTAATCCCTCAAGTGGAGGATCTGTAAACGGTAGTGGTATTCCTCCTCGCTCGTTAGATCACGTCATTGGGGTGTTAAAAGCGTATTCCACCAGTGTCGGTGGAGGCCCATTTCCAACTGAGTTATTTGACGAAGATGGCAAGCGACTTCAATCTATCGGTAAAGAGTTTGGAGCTACTACAGGACGAGTACGTCGCTGCGGATGGTTCGATGCAGTAGCTGCCTCCTATTCGTGTTGGATTAACGGCTTTAGTAGCGTTGCAATTACCAAACTCGATGTGTTAGACACCTTTGAAACTATTAAAGTGTGTGTTGCCTATGAGTTAGACGGAGAAGTTATTACCTCCTTACCAGATACTGCTGACCAAGAGCGTGTAACGTGTATCTACGAAGAGATCAAAGGGTGGCAAGCACCCACTACCGAAGCACGGTCGTGGGAAGATCTCCCTCCTGAAGCTCAACACTATGTGAAACGCTTAAGTGAACTTACCCAAGCTCCCATCTCATTTGTGAGTGTTGGACCAGAGCGAGATCAAATTATTATCATGGAGAATGAAGATGTCTAAAGGTCTTGATCATTCACTCTTTCTCTCCCCTTTTACGTGGCGTTATGCATCTATAAAGATGCGAGAAATTTTCAGTGAAGAACATAAAAGAAGGGTACTACGTTCAATTTGGATTGCTTTAGCTCAAGCGCACCAACAAGCAGGCTTAGTCACCCAAGAACAAGTCGATGACCTTATTGCTCATCAATACGACATTGATATTGATCGTGCCAGTGAGATCGAACGTGAGATTCATCACGATTTGATGGCCGAAATCAAAACATATGCTGAGCAGTGCCCAATCGGTGGTAGTATTATCCACCTCGGTGCAACGAGCATGGATGTCCTTGATAACATGGATGTAATGCGCCAAAAAGAGGCCTTTAGTCTTATTATCTCTCTTGTTGAAGAGATTCTTCTCGCTTTAAAGAAGCAGATGGAGAAGCACAAAGAGACCCTTTGTATGGCTTTCACCCATATCCAACCTGCTGAACCTACCACCTTAGGATATCGCTTTGCCCAAATTGCTCAAGATCTTTTAGATGATTTAGAGGACTTACGCCGTATCTCCTCGCAGCTAAAAGGGAAAGGCCTTAAAGGAGCTGTAGGGACAGGAGCCTCATACAGTGCCTTGTTAGAAGACAACGAGATGAGTTCTTTAGAGTTAGAACGCTTAGTGATGGAGAAGTTAGACTTAGAGCCTTTTGTTGCAGCAACACAAGTGTATCCAAGAAAACAAGATTGGAGAGTTGCTTCAGTCTTAGCTGGTTTAAGTGCCACGATTAACACCTTTGCTCTTGATATGAGGGTGATGCAATCTCCCCCTTTTGGAGAGTGGAGTGAGCCGTTTGGGAAAAAACAAGTTGGCTCATCTGCCATGCCATTTAAACGTAACCCCATTAACAGCGAAAAAATTAACTCACTTGCCCGCTTTGTAAAAGCTCAAGTAGATGTTCTGTGGGATAACGCTTCATTAATGATCTTAGAACGAACGCTCGATGATTCAGCCAATAGAAGAGTCGTTATTCCTGAAATATTTTTAGCAACTGAAGAGATTCTTACAACGACATTACGCTTAGTACAAGAGATGAATATTCACACCTATGCTATTGAACGTAACGTAGAGAGCTATGGTGTCTTTGCAGCAAGTGAGAGATTGTTGATGCACTTAGGTAAACAAGGGGCAAATCGACAAACGATGCACGAAGTGATTCGTGAACACTCCTTAAAAGCATGGAGTGAGGTACAACAAGGAAAGAGTAATAACCTTTCTACCTACTTAGCTGAAGATCCACGGATCTTAGAGTATCTCACTGAAAAAGAGATTCTCTCACTACTGAGTGTAGATGGGTATACAGGAGACGCCTCTTACAAGACTGATCAGATGATCGAAGCAATACAAAAGGCAGTCTCTAAGCGTTAAATATCTTTTTCACGCTCTGTAAAAAAGCCTCTTTACCTTCAATATTATTGCCAACACCTTGCCATAGGGGTTCTTTGCCTCCCCCTTTTGCATCTATGAGGACTAACGTTTCTTCTTTAATTGTTTGAAAGAGTCTTTGGGCGTCATCTCGCCCCTTTATGGCAATACTCCACATCAGGCGCTTATCACTCCGCTCTTTGATAACACACAGTGAGATTTTTTCAAGATGTAACACACTTTCACCAATGTTCTTATAGAGGTGTTCATCCCACAAAGAGGCGTCAAACACTGCAATGTTGTCCTCTATCTCTTTTTCTAATAACAAAGATGTGATAGTGGCATAGCTTTTATTGAGGTGGTATTGAAGATCGACTCGCTCTTTTTGTAGATTTTCAACGAGTTGTTCTATCTCATTAGGAGGAGATGAGAGTAATGTACCGACATTATTCACAATAGCGTTGTTTCGACGAATAAGAGAGATTGAGTAATCTCCTCCAATCCAAAAGGTTCTTTGATGATTACGAATCATTTCACTACGAACATATTGGACATACTTTAACTCACTACTATTGGCCACATGAATCCCTCCACAGGCAATAGTGTCGTACTCTCCCACCGATATAAGACGAACATCCCCTTCTACTTTCACAGGACGACGAAGTGAAATCTCTTTCACATCACTTTGAGTGACATGTTGTTCGGAGGTCTCTACCCCGCTATTGATAATAGCGTTGATTTCATCTTCTAAGAGGGTAATGTGGTCAGAACTTATAGTGGGGGTATCGAGTTCGATAGAGAACTCTGTCTCTCCAAAGTGGACACTCACAGTCCCAATACCAAAGAGTCTAAACAGTGCTCCTGAAAGGAGGTGCTGAGAGGTGTGTTGTTGCATATAGTGGTAACGATGATTCCAATCTAAGGTGAGATCGACTTGTTGACCGACACTAAACTCACGCTCTGAATCGATGATGTGAAATATGCGTCCACTCTCATCTTTTTGAGTGTCTAACACTACAACATCATCGATGAACCCTTTATCACCAGGTTGACCTCCCCCTTCGGGGTAAAAGATTGTTTGATCGAGAATCACAGCTCTTTGTTGTTTGTACGAAAGAGTCTCTACTACAGTAGAGCGTGCTGTTTGTTGATAAGGATGATCATAATAAAGTAGTTTAGTGGCATTCATACGCCTCAGAATAGTACTTTTTAATGAGCCAGTCCACACTCAGTACTCATTCGCAATG
>JBBAFS010000112.1:0-3464 GCA_041655255.1 Sphaerochaetaceae bacterium | reverse complement strand
TGTGTTTTGTTAAGGTGGTTGTTCTTCATATAAGATTCGACAACCCCTCCAATTATAGAGAGGATTGTCGAATAGCTAGCGCCTCTAGTGGTGGTGACATCACCACGCATAATTTTAATATATACTGAGTTCTTGTCATATATCTGATGTAAAAGAACTTCGAGTGCTTCAGCATCAGAAGGACCCTCAACAATGACAAACACAATCTTTTTACGAGATCCAGTATTCTCCGGCCTCCCTAAAGGCAAGTGCTATTTCACCATTGTTTGTTTGTTCGTAGAGCTCTTCATCTTGTTCGCCTAGCATGATGTCTCTGAAATAGAAATCGCGGAGATTGTTATTCTCTTTGACGTTCGTCATTCGAACATAGCGCTTGTGGGGATTTGTCGTTGTGAAGGCAATGAATCCTCGATCCAACGTTTCAAGAGGACGGAGATTATGTGAAGTGAATATAAGTTGTCCTTTCCCTCTCTCTGAGATAATGTTTAGTAATTCCCCAAGAAGATACTCAAACACTCCAGAATCAAGTTGATCAATAACAACTGTGATAGACCGTTGATTGTACATGACAATCAGAAGTTGCAAAATGGAGATTATCTTCTTGATACCTTCAGATTCATAATTGAGAGGGATTTCTCTACCATTTTTGTGAGACATAAGCTGGATGCGACTACCTTTCTCACCGTTTTCAAGGACCTGTGTTCCTAAATCTTTAAAGTGAATGGTAAGGCCTGGAATTATTTGCTCCAATACCACATTCATAGTTTTTATGATTTTTATGACTAGATCCTTTGCTTTTTTTGGTACCACAGCGGGTTCATTAAGAGGAATCATCATCTTGCCAGTTGCCCCTGACTTTCCTGTTGGGTAAGTAAACATAAGGGGTTGTGCATTAAGGCTTATAAGACCAGTGTTAGTGGTGTTGATGATGAAAAGCTCGTAATTACCGAAATTTACCAAACTTTTTATGAGATTGACATAAAAGGAGAGTTCCATGTCAGAATGGGTGGATTGTTTCACTGTGTTTCTGATGACATCCAAAAACTCTCTTGAGAATACAAAGGAACGAGACTGGGCACTTGAAAGTTTTTTTGCTACTTCAAGAGTGGTATTAATCTGCTTGCTACTTCCAACCAGGAGTTGTTTTTTTGATCTTGGAAGAAATAGTTCATCTGTTTTTGTATCAATAAGTTTTCCCATTCGGATCTTTTTCTCACCAAAGATTGGGCACTTGAGAAGCTCGTTGAATACGCAAACTCGTTTTTTATGTTCACCCAATTGAATAGAGTCGATATTCCGAGTGGAAGAATCCGTGACTGCTTTGATACTAAATTGATAGGTCACCATTGATATTCCATCAGGTGTTTTAATAGCGAAATCAAATGAAAGTGTTGCATCTTCCGAATCAATATTAATAAAATCGGCAAACCTTCTTGGAACCTTGCGTCCACAGAGGGCGTATTTCAATAATTCCAAGACATCTATCAAAGCGGTCTTGCCCGAACCATTTTGTCCATATAACCCTACAATACTAGCCTGGTAATTTCTCCTCGTATTCTCAAAAGAGAGCGAGCCGTCCATAACATTTTTGAAGTTATGTATGGAAATGCCAGTAATTCTAACAGAAGCCGATTTCATTGTGAGATCTCCCAATTCTTTTTTAGCCTCTACTTAATGTCATAAACTATCTTAAAAATCAAGATGAATGAAGAAAAAAGAACATTATGTGTATAATCATCCCTACATTTTCTAATTATCCCTTCATGAATGAGAGGATGGGTAGTATCGAGGTCCTGAACATTCCTATGTTCACCATTTCTCATAATTGAAATAATCATGGATCTAATTCCTTGTAAAGAAAGATATTCTTACTATACATTCATTTGGCCTGCTGATTATAATTAATGCTTGTTTTATAGTGCTCTTCCGATTTTGAAAAAGACCACCAGTGTTTTATAAAAATACCTCCTTAAGTATAAATGATTGACTTCTCTTTTATACAAATATGCCATTTTTTATAAAAGATGAGTCTATTCTCCTCTTATTTAATCAAATTTCGGATTTGAAATAATCATTGCTTTAATTATTTATAAAGAGAGATGCATTTAAAACGGTTTGTCTTAGTTGTTTAACGTAAACGTTCATCTGACTTCACTCTAGAGTTATAAGATGAGAGAACCTTAAACAACACCTAACAATCTAACTACCCTTATAAATGACACGCAGAGTGTTGAAACTACCCTTATAAATGACATGTTGAGCGTTTTTATGGAGTTTTTTGTGGTGTTTATCCTTTTCTAACCTGAGCTTGGTAGACACTATTTGCTGTGATAGCTACAAAAACTATGGAGGCCCCTATGATGAAATCAAGATTAGGAGCTTCTTTTAAAAAGATCCACACATACAAAATACCAAGTACTGTCTCTAATGAGTTTATAAGAGCACTCTCAGCTGATGGGATATAACGAGTGCCAGTACTAATCATCACTTGGGCAAAGGGAATGACAAAAAGACCTAATAACACCAGTGGCCACATAATCCCACCATCTAAAGAGATATGAAAATTAGCTGCAACCAAAGAGACAACTGTTCCTATGTAACCGCCAATCATTACAATGGCAGTACGACTAAGGTCTTTATGAAATCTCATAAAGGTGAGATTACTTCCTAAAAAGAGGGGAGTGCCCAATGCAAATACCATCCCCAGTGGTGGGATATGACCAATACCGTGACGATACATATAAGAAATTCCTATAATAGCAAACAGTGTTGCCACAAGTGTTACCACTGAAGGCTTTCTTTTATAAAAGATAAAACTAAAAGCAGCAGCAAACAGCGGTGCTAATGATAACAACACTAGTGTATTAGCAGGACCTGCGAACATCACACCCAAAGCAAAACAGAGCCCACTACCACCCCATAAGAAACCAGAGACCCACATTGGCCATTTCCCTGTTCTTAAAATAGTGAGAGACTTCTTTTTATTGGTAAAAAGAAAGAGAACAGTTAAAGAGAGCGTTGTATAAAAAGCTCGCCAAAAAGCAGCAGTAAAACCTTGCACGTTTGATACTCTTAATAACAGTGCATCAAAACTGAGAACCATTACACCAACGAGTAAAATGACAAACCCAGTAATATACTCCGCTTTTTGTGATAATTGTTCTCTTTGTTTCATGTTGATCTTCCCTTTTGTTCTAATGTGGTTGAGGATACTCAGTTATTACCTTTGGTTTCAACTACTACATAAAAGAGCGAGCAAAGTTCTCACCCAAAGAGCGTGCTCGCTCAAAATCAGAGGCATCTTTTCTTACTGAGTTAGCTTCAAAGTGGCCAGTAAAAGCCTCTTTGGCGTAATTCTCATAGCCAATCACACGTATCGCATCATACATACAATCTAAGTTATGGTGCATCTCTTTGGGATCTACTTGTTCACATACACCGTACACTAATGCTTTTTTCCCTCT
>JBBAFS010000111.1:0-3624 GCA_041655255.1 Sphaerochaetaceae bacterium | reverse complement strand
AAGATGAAGATCTTGTAGTGCAACAAGAAGACTCATTAACACTTTTAGGAGATATCATCATCAGTGTTGATGAACTGAGACAGAATGCAGCTTATTTTAACGAGGAAGTAGACGTAGAGTTGATGCGGTTAGTGATACATGGGATCTTGCACTTATTAGGGTGGGACCACACAAGTAATGAAGCAACGGAAGAGATGCTTCAAAAGCAAGAGATGCTGCTTTTGAAGATATCTAAGGAGTTGAACTCGTGAATTTCTTAGCAAAGTTGAAGTTTTTATTCTCTCAAACACCAGAAAAACCAGAAAGTGGAGATGGTGTAGAACGGGATAACATGATCGAAGGTATCGATGAACTTAATGAGACCAATGTCAAAGAGGTGATGGTACCTCGTATTGATGTGATGTTTGTCTCAGATGAGATTAGTTACCAAGAGTTGAGACATTTTATCAGCGAACAAGGGTTTTCCCGTTATCCAGTGTATTCAAAAACAATCGATAATGTTGTCGGTATTTTATATGTCAAAGATCTGATTTGCGCCGACATTGATGAACAAGAGTTTTCAGTAAAAGCGTTTATGAGAAAACCTTATTTTGTCCCTGAGACAAAACGACTCGATGATCTTCTTCGGGAATTCAAAAAACGACGAGTCCATATTGCTATCGCTATTGATGAGTACGGTGGGGTAAGTGGTATTGTCAGTATGGAAGATATCTTAGAGGTTATTGTTGGCGATATCCAAGACGAATTTGATGATGAAGATGATGAGATTATCGAGATGGGGCAGGGGATCTTCTTATGTGATGCACGTACCCCCATCGATGAGATTAATGAACGACTCAACTTAGATCTCCCTGAAGATGATTTTGAAACTCTTGGGGGATTTGTGTTTGAGCAATTTGGACGAATTCCTCAAAACCAAGAGAAAGTTGAGTTTCAAGGAATTGATTTTGTAGTTCAGGAAATAGATGGTCATAAAATCAATCGAGTGAAAATCGTGATGAAGCGTTCTGAGGTTCGTTGACTATACGAACCTCTTTTCGATATATTATGAGTGATACAAACCTATATTGGAGGATGATAGATGAGAATTGCAATTAATGGTTTCGGTAGAATTGGACGAAATGTTTTCAAGATAGCTATGGAAGATAAGGACGTTGAGGTTGTTGGTATTAACGATCTTACCAGTCCTAAAACTTTAGCACACCTTTTGAAATATGACTCCACCTATGGAGTATATGACAAAAGCGTAGAAGCTACTGAAGACGGAATCGTCGTAGATGGCAAAGAGATTAAAATCTTTGCAATCCGAAATCCAAAAGAACTTCCCTGGAAAGAGCTCAACGTAGATGTAGCTATTGAATCAACTGGAGTATTCACCGTTGCTGAGAGCCCTAAAGGGGGATATAAAGATCATATCGCAGCTGGAGCTAAGAAAGTTCTTCTTACCGTCCCTGCTAAAGATAAAATTGACCAAACAGTCGTTCTTGGTGTTAATGATGACGCCATTGACCTTTCACTTGAAGCTTTTTCTAACGCTTCTTGTACAACAAACTGTTTAGCACCACTTGCTAAAGTGTTACAAGACAGTTTTGGTATTGATCGTGGTATTATGACCACTGTTCACGCATATACCAACGACCAAGTGATTTTAGACCAACCACACTCCGATTTACGTCGGGCACGTGCAGCTGGCCTTTCGATTATCCCAACAACCACTGGTGCTGCTCGAGCAGTCAGTTTAGTTATTCCTGAGTTAGAGGGTAAATTAAACGGTGGAGCTATGAGAGTTCCAACCGCTACAGGCTCTATTGTTGATCTGACAGTTATCTTAGAAAAAGATGCTACTGTTGAAGAACTCAACGCTGCTGTGAAAGCTGCTGCTGAAGGTCCCATGAAAGGAATCTTAGAGTATACCGAAGATCCTATTGTCTCTTCAGATGTGAGAGGAAATAGCCACTCTTCAGTATTTGATGCTCAACTTACCATGAAAATGGGACCAAAATTCTTTAAAGTGATGTCTTGGTATGATAACGAGATGGGTTATTCCCACCGTGTCGTTGACTTAGCTAAAAAATTAGTCAAATAAGAGTATATCTATTATGGTGGTTTGGCCTTCCAGACCACCATTTTTCCATAAGGAGAGATTATGAACCTCATCAGTGTGAAAGATGTCGATCTAAAAGATAAACGTGTGTTAGTGAGAGTCGATTTCAACGTTCCATTAAAAGATAATGTGGTGACTGACGACACTCGTATCAAACGAGCGTTACCCACTATTGAATATATCTTAGGCCAAAAGGGGACTCGCATTATTGTGATGAGTCACTTAGGTCGTCCAAAAGGGAAAAAAGACCCAACTTTTAGTATGGCCCCTGTTGCTAAACGATTGAGTGAATTACTCAACAAGCCTGTGACCTTAGCTACGGATGTCGTAGGAGAAGAGGTTGAACAACAGGTTGCTTCTTTACAAGAGGGAGAAATACTATTACTAGAAAACACCCGCTTTTACAAAGAAGAGGAGGCCAACGATCCCTCTTTTTCAAAGCAGTTGGCTGCTTTGGGAGATATCTACATTAATGATGCTTTTGGAGCTGCTCACCGAGCCCATGCGTCAACAGAAGGGGTAACTCACTACCTTGAAAGTGCAGCTGGTTTGTTAGTTGAAAAAGAGATTGCCTTTTTTGCTCCTCTTTTGGAAAATCCTAAAAAACCATTTGTGGCAATTATTGGTGGAGCAAAGGTCTCATCTAAAATCACCGTATTGGAATCTTTAGCAAAAAGATGTGACGCTATTGTCATCGGCGGAGCGATGGCCTACACGTTTTTATATGTTCAAGGTCACAATATTGGTAAATCGATGGTAGAAAAAGAGTATATCGACACAGCTAATAGTTTCTTACAAGAGGCCAAAGAGCTTGATGTACGTATCATTTTACCCGTTGATCACGTGGGAGCATTAGAGTTTAGTGAAACTAGTACTCCAGTGGCTGTTGATACGGTAGATATCCCAGATAACCTCATCGGATTAGATATTGGACCAAAAACAGAAGCTCTTATTGCCAATGAACTTAAAGATGCACAAAGCATTGTATGGAACGGCCCTATGGGGGTATTTGAATTTGCCTCCTTTAGTCATGGTACTCAAGAAGTAGCGAAAATGGTTGCCTCAAGTAAAGGAATTACCGTCGTTGGTGGTGGGGACTCAGTTGCGGCAGTGAATCAATTTGGATACGATAAAGATATCGATCACGTCTCTACTGGAGGAGGAGCCTCCTTAGAGTTCTTAGAGGGTCGACAATTACCTGGAATTACCCCATTAGAGAGGAAATAACATGAGAAAAGTATGTATTGCTGGAAACTGGAAAATGAACAAAACTCCCAAACAGGGAGTAGATTTTGTAAACGAATTAGCCACTGCTGTGAAAGATGCTTCAGTGAGAGTGGTAGTAGCCCCTCCTTATGTAACCATCGGCGGTGTAAGTGAAGCTTTAAAAGGGACAAACATTGAAGTTGCAGCTCAGAATATGAGTGATAACCTCAGTGGTGCTTTCACTGGTGAAGTTTCTGCTCCCATGTTAAAAGAATCTGGTGCTACATTAGTTATCTTAGGTCACTCTGAAAGAA
>JBBAFS010000110.1:0-3808 GCA_041655255.1 Sphaerochaetaceae bacterium | reverse complement strand
ACTGTCGCTTCCATAGTAACTTCTGTTTTCATAGAGTGGGAGATAAGACAATGACGTTTAGAACTCTCTAATAGTTTCATTGCTTTTTCCCTCTCTTGTTCGGAAGAGACTGTCACAGTCGGTTTTATCGTAATTGTGGTAACTCTTAATCCCTCTTCGGTTTTTTCTACAATTCCACTTGCCGTTGAACTATACGAGACAAAAGAGAGCCGAGCTCGATCACTAATAGCCAAAAAAGTAGTCATCAAACACACTTCAGCTGCAGCAATGTAGAGATGCTCAGGTGACCAGATATTGGGGTGACCAGAAAACTCTACAGGAGAGGCAACTTCAAGATCCTTCAAGCCAGGGCTTTTTAGTACCCCTTTACGCTCACTACTCCACGTTAATGAAGTATCAAATTGAAATGGTAAATTCATAACTTTCCTCACTTGTTGAGAAATATACACAGAGATGAGCAAAGAAGCTACTTACTATAAATGCAAATGACTTGCATTTATATACTCTTCTTACTATATTCACACTCGGAGGTTATCTGTGAAAAAAATTATAATCATGATCCTTGTAAGTACCCTTATTGTGAGCTCTCTTTTTGCCTTCGGAACAAAAGAGGACGCATTAGGTGCAAAACGGCCAACCATTGTTGTCAGTATTTTACCACAACAGTTTGTTGTCGATTATATTGCAGGAGATTTTGTCGATACAATCACCCTAGTGGGACCAGGACAAAACCCCCACTCGTATGAACCTACTCCAAAGCAGATGGCACAGCTATCACAAGCAGATGCGTGGATTGTAAGTAATACCGACTTTGAACGCTCATTAGTAGATAAAATAAAGACGATGTATCCCAATCTTCTTATTGTTGATGGAACTGAGGGTGTCGAATTTCGACTTCTTGAAGAACATGATCACGCAGGAGAGATCCATCACCAAGAACTCGATAAACACACCTGGTTAGGGAGAACTCCTATGAAAATCCTTGCTCAACACACTTTAACAACACTTCAAAAGATTGATCCTGAACATAGTAGTTTTTACCTTACTCAAGCTCAGATGTTTGTCGATACTGTCGATACGCTCTTTAATTCGTTAATTGAAGAACTGGCTCCATTACGAGGGACTACTGCTTTTGTCTATCACCCCTCCTTTGGGTATCTGTTTGATGAACTAGGGATTAAGCAAGAGGCAGTTGAAACAGGGGGCAAAGAGCCCACTGCAAAAGCTCTTAGCACTTTAATTGAGAAAGGACAACAAGAGAAAGTGAGTGCCCTTTTTGTCCAAGCACAATTTCCAACATCTTCAGCTCACAACGTTGCTCAAGCAATTGGAGCAGAAGTACTCCCCTTGGATCCTCTTGCCTATGATTGGTTTGAGAATATCTCCCTGATGGGAGAGACCCTTAAAAAGGGGCTGAAGTATTAGGAGAACAATATGGCTAAAGGTCCAATTATTTTAGAATTTGATAAAGTCGATTTCTCGTATCCTCAAGCAGATGTGTTAGAACACGCTTCGCTTCACGTCCACCAAGGGGAGTTTATCGCCTTAGTTGGTCCCAATGGAGCTGGAAAATCGACTCTCTTAAAACTTATCTTAGGGCTTATTCAACCAACAAAGGGCTCTATTGATTTATATGGGACTACGCCCAAATTAGCTCGAGATCGAATTGGGTATGTTCCTCAACATGCCGATTACGACTCAAACTTCCCCATCAGTGTAGAAGAAGTTGTCCGTATGGGACGCGTCTCTCCATTTAAACGAACATACTCTGCTATTGATAAAGAGGCAGTAGATAAAGCTTTAAAAGTGATGGAGATTGAAGATTTGGCAAAGCGCCCATATCGAGCTCTCAGTGGAGGGCAACGAAGAAGGGTCTTAGTTGCTCGAGCTTTAAGTGCAAGTCCCGAGATGCTCATCTTAGATGAACCAACAGCAAATATGGATGCCGATAGTGAAAAGCGACTCTTTAAAGCTCTTGGTCAATTAAAAGGGAATACCACTGTACTCATTGTGACTCACGACTCCACCTTTGTCTCATCGCTCACCGATCGAGTATTTTGTGTAGGAGATTTCGGTCCATCTCAAAAAGCTCGTCGCGTAGTACAACACAATACTAAACCTGCAACAGATGCCCCGGTTGAACTTTTTGGAGGTCAGGCTTTGAAAGTTCTTCACGATAGTGAATTAGATCCAGCATGTTGTGAACAAGAGGAGTCAGTATGAGTAGTTTTATAGCAGCACTGCTTAACCCAAGTATGCCATTTGTCCGTAATGCCCTACTAGCAGGAGTGTTGTCATCAATTCTCTTTGGAGTCTTAGGGACTGTAGTGACTGTAAAAAGAATAGCGAGTTTAGCAGGAGCTATTAGCCATGCAGTATTAGGTGGAATCGGGATGGCTTTGTATCTCTCAGCAAGTAATATTGCCCCCTCATTTCCCCCAATGGTTGGAGCCATTATCTTTGCTGTTATTGCTGCTTTGATTATTGGGGTAGTTTCTATGAGGGCAAAACAGCGAGAAGATACTGTCATCAATGCTATTTGGGCCATTGGAATGAGTATCGGTGTCCTCTTTATGGCAAAAACTGCCGGTTATACCGACCCATCGAGTTATCTATTTGGAAATATCTTACTCATTTCAAGTACCGATCTAATCCTACTTGCAGTGTTAGATGTTATTGTGATTGTGTTAGTATGGCTCTTTTACCCCCAATTGGAAGCATCCTCATTTGATGACGAATATGCTCAAGTACGAGGAATTGCTACCGATGTTGTCTTCTTTATTATCCTCACAATTACCGCCATCGCTATTGTCCTTCTTCAAACTTTTGTAGGAATTGTGATGGTTATTGCTATGTTAACCCTCCCTGCAGGAACGGCAAACTTCCACTCCCGTAATATGCTTACGATGATGATCAGTAGTACCATCTACGCTGCGTTATTTTCTTTGGGAGGATTATTCAGTGGATGGAGTTTTGATCTTCCCGTTGGGGCTATGGTTGTTGTCTTTGCTGGGTTTGTATTTTTAACATTCTCATTAGTTGGAGCAATGAAAAAAAGAGGAGGCAAAGCATCATGACAGCAATTAGACAAGCCACATTGGATGTGATTGGTGACTCTCCAACTCCCCTCTCTGCAGCAATGATTGCTAAAAATATCCCCATTTCATGTGATATGGCATCGGTGTATCGAGCTTTGCACTATCTAGAAAAAAAAGATCACCTTCACTCTTTCATTTTACACTGCCCTGAACATGGAACTGAACGTTACTACACCATACGAGGAAGCTCTTCACATCACCATCACTGGTTTCACTGCCTTAAGTGTCACACGTTTATCAACTTAGGAGATTGCCCAGTTGCCTCAATTTTGCCTCAGTATGAGAAAGAGTTTGGCATAAAAGTCACTGATCATAACCTCTATGTGAGTGGTCTGTGTTCATCTTGTAAGGACAAACACTAAGATATGAGATATTCAGGATCATCCCACAGATCAAGGTAGTCAAAAACAATATCTAGTAGGTACTCAAAAGCCTCTTCTTTCGCTAAAGAGCCAAGATATACGCCCAAATCGAGATGTCCTTCACTGTGATATACCCCAATGGTGAGTGGGGAGAACAAGGAGTGCATTTCATGTTGCAATTCAGAAAGTGGTACTTTACTCATATAAGATAACTGACGGTAATCAGTTTGTTCTAAGACAACACTCATCACATGCTCTTGTTCTTTATACACAGCTAAAGCGTATGGGAAATGTAAAAACCCTTCTCCGTGGGCATTGTGGGGATCAATTTGTTCAAAAGCTGTCACG
>JBBAFS010000109.1:0-3835 GCA_041655255.1 Sphaerochaetaceae bacterium | reverse complement strand
GAGTATGAGAATAATGCATGTCCCACCTGTGGTTCTTGTTCAGGGATGTTTACTGCTAATAGTATGAACTGTCTCACCGAAGCACTTGGAATGGGCTTAGTGGGTAACGGAACTATTCCTGCAGTCTACTCAGAGCGAGACCGCCTTGCTAAAGAGGCTGGTTATGCTGTGATGGAACTCTATAAAAACGACGTACGTCCATTAGATATTATGACTGAAAAAGCATTTGAAAATGCTTTAGTAGTCGATATGGCTTTAGGGTGTAGCACTAATAGTATGCTCCATCTTCCAGCTATTGCCCATGAAGCGAAGATCAAACTCGATATCTTTAAAGCTAATGAGATTAGTAGTCGTACCCCAAATGTGTGTCACTTAGCACCAGCAGGTCCATACCACATTGAAGATCTCTATCGTGCTGGTGGGGTGATGGGAGTGATGAAAGAACTCGATAAAGCGGGTTTATTACACACCGATATCCCCACAGTTTCGGGCAAAACAATGAAAGAGCAGATCTCTTTAGCTCGTATCTACGATGAGGATGTGATTCGTCCACTCGATAACCCATATGGGAAAACTGGTGGTATTGCAGTACTGAAAGGGAACTTAGCTCCCCAAGGAGCGGTGGTGAAACGAAGTGCTGTTGCCCCTGAAATGCTTCAACATAGTGGACCTGCTCGAGTCTTCAACTCAGAAGAGGAGGTCAGTGAAGCTATCTTAGGAGGCAAGATTAACAAAGGGGATGTGATTGTAATTCGATACGAGGGTCCTAAAGGGGGACCTGGTATGAGAGAGATGTTAGGTCCCACAAGTGCGATTGCAGGGATGGGCCTTGATAAAGATGTCGCTTTAATTACCGACGGAAGATTCAGTGGGGCAACTCGGGGTGCGAGTATTGGACACGTCTCACCTGAAGCTGCTGAAGGGGGATTAATCGCCTTTGTCAAAGAGGGTGATATCATCGAAATAGATATTACTCATGGTGTGTTAACACTCAATGTTGATGATGCTGAATTACAAGAGAGAAAAAAAGGATGGGTGGCTCCAACGCCTCCGATCACAACTGGTTATCTTGCTCGGTACGCCAAGCAAGTGACGAATGCCTCTACTGGGGCAGTGTTTAAAGATTCCTAAAAAGGTAGAGGGGAGTGCTCATGAAGTTGAATGGTTCTGAAATTATTGTGGCCTGTTTGAAGGAGCAGGGGGTCGATACAGTCTTTGGTTACCCAGGAGGCGCTGTATTAAATATCTACGACGCTTTATATAAAAGTAGAGACTCGATACGTCATATCCTCACCAGCCACGAACAAGGAGCTGCTCATGCAGCTGATGGATATGCTCGCTCAACAGGAAAAGTGGGAGTTGTATTTGCAACTAGTGGTCCTGGTGCTACAAACCTCGTCACAGGTTTGGCAACCGCCTACATGGATAGTATTCCAGTGGTGGCAATTACGGGAAACGTCCCTGTATCACTGTTAGGTAGAGACAGCTTTCAAGAAGTCGATATCACAGGAATTACACTCCCTGTTACCAAGCACAACTATATCGTTAAAGATGTTACTACCTTAGCTGATGTGATTCGTGAAGCCTTTTATATCGCTCAAGAGGGACGCCCCGGTCCAGTATTAATCGACATTCCAAAAGATGTGACTGCCGAAGAGTGTGATTATGAGATAAAGGAGATTACTCCTTATGTACCAAATGGGACTCATCTTAAAAAGAGTTCATTAGAGAAAGTAGTTAAGTTGATTAAAGAATCCTCAAAGCCGATGTTGTATGTCGGTGGAGGGGTACTTCGATCAAACGCTCAAAAAGAGCTCAATGAGTTCATTGAAAACATCGATGCCCCTGTGGGAGTCTCTTTAATGGCTTTTGGAGCACTCGATTCATATCATGAACGATTCACTGGGATGATAGGAATGCACGGAACACGTGTGTCGAACATCGCTATAAATAATAGTGATCTACTCATTGTTATTGGTGCTCGCTTTAGTGATCGAGTGGTGAGTAAAGCAAGTGCATTTGCCAAAAGGGCTCGAATTATCCACATCGATGTCGACCCTGCTGAGATTAATAAAAATATTGCTACCTACCATCACGTTATTGGTGATGTAAAGATTATTCTCTCTGAACTTAATAAGATGATTACTAAGCCAATTCTCCACACCTCCTGGATGGAGCAAATTAAGAGTTGGAAAGAAGCCTACCCATTAAAAGAGAGTGGAGAGACCAAGCGTCCTTCTGAGATCTTAAAAGCACTTACTGCTGTGATGCCAGAAGATGGGATTGTGGTTACTGAAGTTGGACAAAACCAGATGTGGGCAGCTCAGTTTTACCGCCACACCCCCAAAGGTCGCTTTTTAACAAGCGGAGGCTTAGGAACTATGGGGTATGGAACTGGCTCTGCTATTGGTGCTCAAATAGGGAGTCCTACAAAAAGAGTTGTGAACGTTGCAGGAGATGGATCATTTAAGATGAACTGTAATGAGCTCGCTACTATTGCCCGTTACAACATCCCTGTGGTGATTCTTATTATGAACAACCAAACTCTTGGAATGGTTCGTCAATGGCAAACACTCTTTTATGAACAACGCTATAGTGAGACAACTTTAGATACTTACATCGATTGGATTGGCTTAGCTGCAGCATATGGTATCAAAGGGATGCGCTTAACGATTGAAGATGATCCTCTGAGTGTTCTTACAGCCGCCTTTGAGCTTAATGAAGCGGTAGTCATCGATTGTGAGATACCTCTTGATGATAAAGTCTACCCAATGGTCGCCCCTGGTGCTTCCATTGAAGATATGATTGAAGAACCCTTAGGGTAATAGATAAACGCCTCCACTTGGAGGCGTTTAATTTACAGATTAAAAAGAGTCACACATCTCAATGTGGAAACAAGAAAGTTTATCCCTCTATATGTCTTTTAAGATAATTGAGTATATCGATTGTTGTAGGGGGACAACCACTCACAGAGCGGGTGAAGTTTTTAGTACATGTTCCAACTCCGAGTCCACAAGCAACACTCTCTTTAAAACCTTGGCCAATATGAATTTTTTGATTGAGATCTCGCAGTATTCCTCGCTCTTCTAAGCGAGCTAATGCATGAATCAAATTCCCATAACAAGCACTACACGCTTGATTGGCAACCGTATATTTTTCTAGGTGTTTCACTTTTTGAGAGGGGACATAGCGGGTGTGAACTGTATCTTCGTTCAGCTTAATGATATCGCCCTCTTTAAGCGGGGCATAGTTCGGATCTTGTGAAATTGCAATTGCTACATGTCGTATTTCATCTTTTTCATACCCCATTAAAGAGGCACCAAAACTATCAACAAGGAGAGAGTCAAAACCGATAAACATCCGGTTTGTCTGAACAGGGTTTCCCCCCTCTTCAAAATCGAGATCTCCATTTATACTATCTACGATAATAGCATTGGGTTTTTTCAGAGTGTAAAGAGTAGCAATTGGGGAGTCGAGATCCCAACGGTGAAAGTCTCGCTTCGAGCGATCAGAGATTACCCCTTTGAGGTTCTTTAATGCACAGGTCATCTTGGTTTGTAGATGTCCTTTGAGTACTGGGAGATTAATAAAATAGTCTGCTTCATACGCTGTTTTAGAGTACTCAATAGAAAAACCATCTGATTCGAGAGTCACATATTGATCTTTTTTCACATCAACAAGTTCAATGTCGTACTTTTTTTGAAGATCATAGTAGTTATGAGAAGCAAACGCATCTTCAGTTTTAGCACCGATCCATGAGCTTTCAACAATAGAGATTCGCCTTATTGAGTGATCTTTTAAGTAGATAATAAGAGCTTCTACAATTTCTGGGTGA
>JBBAFS010000108.1:0-3836 GCA_041655255.1 Sphaerochaetaceae bacterium | reverse complement strand
GGAGCTACATTATGGAAAAAATTACTTGGTTCGCAACATATTTTGGAATCGTGGCAGGCGTAGCCTCCATCGCATTAGCATTCGCTAAATTCATGTAAGAGAGACGAAAGTCTTAAAGATATAAAAAAATATTATAAAGGAGATGCACTATGGGAAAAATTACTTGGTTCACAACCTATTTCGGAATTGTGGCTGGTGTAGCCTCCGCTGCATTAGCATTAGTTAAGTTTATGTAAGAGATAATCCCTTTATCTCACATACATATATGTGTGTTACAACCTGAGGTCAGACAAAGTCGCTACCTACGACTTACTTCTGACCTCCTTTTATCCTTTTACTATCATCATTGTATGTTATGTTAGAACCCCTCTTTATAGTGACCTCCCTTTGTAAGATGGGTAAAAAGCATATGCATCTACAAAGAGAGGAAGAAGACTTTTATGAGAGAGTAGCTGATCCTATTTTTGCCAAAGAGAACGTATGAAGTTCTCTTATCTCCGAATAAGGGAGAACAATAAAAGAGGTCTGTAACATCCTATATTCATGAGCTTTTGAGAAAAGTAGGTAAGAGAGGTGAGGTTGCTGCTATGAAAATTGATGACAGATAAAAGAAAAAAGATGAAACTATATGTAAACGGTTACACTAAAGGTGTTATAATCATTTAAAAACTACTGAAAACATGACAAAAAAGAGAAATTTTGCAAAATATCTAAAAATATTCAAAAATATTGCGGAAATCGCTTGATTATTTATTCTATATTTACTACATTAAGAATGTAAGCAGAGATTAAAGATAAAGGAGCTACATTATGGAAAAAATTACTTGGTTCGCAACATATTTTGGAATCGTGGCAGGCGTAGCCTCCATCGCATTAGCATTCGCTAAATTCATGTAAGAGAGACGAAAGTCTTAAAGATATAAAAATAATATAAGGAGATGCACTATGGAAAAATTTACTTGGTTTGCAACATACTTTGGTATCGTGGCTGGTGTAGCCTCCGTAGCTTTAGTATTAGCTAGATACCTATAAGAGGAACACAGAGACTTCTTTATAAGTCTTTTATATATACGCTACGGCGATATCCTTCACAAGCAAAGGTCAGATGTTTATCACCTGGCCTTTTTTCTTTCCCTTTTCATGATTACATTAGGACTCTTAAGGAGTCTTGTATGACAAAATATACATATATACTTGTAATAATCTTAGTGATGCTGTTTGTATCCCCCTTGTTGGCAAAAGGGGTGCAAGAGGATCTTCAAGATGCTGGAACTATTACCACAGTCCCTAACTCAATTAGTAAATATGAGCACTATCCTGTGGCCATCTTTGCCGGAGGGTGTTTTTGGGGAGTAGAGTACTTTTTCGACCAACAAGAGGGAGTAGTAGATGCAGTATCGGGATATACAGGAGGAAGCATGGAATTTCCTACCTATATGTATGTCTCTACTGGTATGACAGGACATGTAGAATCAGTAGCAGTCTTTTATGATCCCAATGTAACTGATTATGAGACACTTGCTCGTCTCTTTTTTGAAATTCACGATCCTACCCAAGTTGGAGGACAAGGTCCAGATATTGGTTCGATGTATGAATCGGTCATCTTCTATGGGAATACGAAAGAGAAAGAGATTGCCTCTTCATTAATAGGGAAACTCAAAGACCTTGGCTATGATGTAGTGACCCGAGTTGAACCGAGAACCTTCTTTTACAAAGCCGAAGGGTATCACCAAAACTATTATGCAAAAGGGGATGATATCCCTTATTGCCACGTGTATACCCCACGGTTTGTTGATTAATGTTCTAAAGCAATAAGACTATCAGTTCTCGACTCACATCCTCCCACAAGGCTCTGGTTCTCTTTAAAGATGATTTGTCCACGTCCGTACAGCTCATAATCATCTGAGATTTCAATGTCGTGTCCTCTCTCTTTAAGGGCACTGATAACCTGTGGATTAAAAGAAGGTTCTACCAACACTCTCTTTTTCTCTAACCATCTCCACCTGGGAGCATCTAATGCTGCTTGAGGATCAAGTTTGTTATCAAGAGTGTTTACAACAACTTGAACGTGTCCTTGAGGCTGGTTGAAGCCCCCCATAACGCCAAAAGGACCAACAGGCGCATCATCTTTGGTGATAAAACCGGGAATGATGGTGTGATACGTCTTTTTGTTTGGGGCAATACAATTGACATGGTCCTTTTCAAGTGAGAAGTTGTTCCCTCTGTTTTGCATGGCAATCCCTGTTTCAGGTATGACTACTGCAGAACCAAAGCCTTCGTAGTTACTTTGAATAAATGAGACCATATTTCCCCACTTATCAGCAGTAGCAAGGTATACAGTTCCACCTTTAGTGGGCTCTCCTGCACTCGGTTCTATAGCTTTCTCCCCAATCAGTTGTACTCGCTCTTTAGCATACGATGGTGAAAGAAGGTGATCTGTACTGACTCTCATATATCGAGGATCTGTTACATGGGTGGCAACATCACTCATTGCTAATTTAGTTGCTTCAATAATTCGGTGGACAGATAACTCATCTTCTCGATCTAATGACTCAAACTCATTGAGCATCTGAAGGCTCATCAAAGCACTAATGCCTTGCCCATTAGGAGGAATCTCCCACACCTGGTGTGAGCGATACTCAACTTTTATTGGATCTACCCACTGTGCTTCATACTTTTGAAGATCTTCAAGGGAGAGAAAACCATCATGCTTCCTAGAGAACGAGGCTATTTTTTCAGCTAACTCTCCTTGGTAAAATGCTTCTCCGTGGGAGTGAGCTATCAACTCTAAGGTATGCGCATGAAATGGACTAGTAACAACTTCTCCTACTTTTGGAGAGCGATTAAGAGGAGCAAACGTGTCAAACCACGGTTTATAAAGATCGCCTGAGAGGTTTTCTGAGAAGTGGTCAAAAGCTGTTTTCCACAACAAAGAGAGATTTTTTGAAACACTAAAACCATTTCGAGCTAACTCAATAGCAGGTTGTAACACCTCTGAAAAAGAGAGGTTACCAAATCTTTTAATCATTTGAGCCCAACCAGAAACAGCTCCTGGAACTGTGACTGACTCTAAACCAAAAAGTGGCATCTGTGTAAAACCACGATCAAGAATCTTCTCGCGACTCACAGAGAGGGGGGCATGACCACTAGCATTAAGTCCATGAAGACGATTATCACTGTAGATAAGGGCAAAGGCGTCTGAACCGAGGCCATTACACGTTGGTTCAACAACGGTTAAAGAGGCAGCCATGGCAACAGCTGCATCAATTGCATTTCCTCCAATCGAGAGGATATGAGCACCAACAGCGGCAGCGCTGCTTTGACTAGTGGCAACCATTCCTTTGTGTGAATAGGTGGAAAATCGAGAAATTGGGTAACTGTTCATATCGACTCCTTACGATAGAGCGTAATAACCGATTCACTTTTGGTCAATTGTGTTATGATGAGTGAGAGGAGTGAGCGTGAGCAACATAAGAGGATATCACGGATCAACCACACTTTTTTGGACATATGATGAACATCATCGTATTGTTGTTCTCATGGGGAAGCGCTCAAGACATCCTGCCTATGGATGTTGGTCTTTCGCCGGAGGAACGTGGGAACAAAAAGATGGATATGATACACATGGTAGACCCAATTACATACACACCGCAATTCGAGAAGCGAGTGAGGAAGTTGGCATTACTATCAAAGAACCAAAGAAGTTAGTTCTATTATGGAAACTTAAGCTCCCATTTTTTAGATATCTCAGTTTTGCCTACTATATACCTGAAAAAATAGAGCCATCACACGTCAGTGAATTTTCTCACACCCGGTGGGTCTCTTTAGATAAGCTT
>JBBAFS010000107.1:0-3841 GCA_041655255.1 Sphaerochaetaceae bacterium | reverse complement strand
CTTCAACAGCGTGAATTGAAGAGCCTCCTGTACTAATGAGATCTTCAATGAGTAAGACGTTTTTATTGTGGTACGATTTTGAGGCATCTAACCCTTCAATGGTGTTTTGTAGGCCGTGGCCTTTGGATGAAGAGCGGACATACGAAAGAGGTTTTGCCAACAAATCGGCTAAGGTAGTTGCATGGGGGATCCCTGCTGTAGCAGTACCTGCAATATTATCGATTTGAATATCTAAGCGTCTAATAATTGAGATGAAACCTTGGGCGATGGTATGACGAGTAAGGGGGTGGTGTAACAACCTCCTATTATCGTTATAAATGGGCATGTAATACCCACTGGTCCACAAAAAGGGTTTTTTAGGACTCAGTTTTATTGATCCCATCTCTAGTGATTGTAGTGCCAAGTTTTGGGCAATATCTTCTCTCATTGTCTTCTCCTACAGCCAGATCTCTTTAAAGGTGTGAATAGTCCCACAGTAGGCACAGCTATAACGATTGTCAACTGTCCGCTCAAATTGAGCAGGAACTCCCTCGTTATGAGATCGGTGACTGATACACTCTCTATTATTACACTCTAAGTCTTCAAAGTTATAGATACGTGGAGGTAAATGTGTTCGATACTTTGCAACAACCTTGGCATCTTTGATAAAATTGAGAGTACACCCAGCAGCGACAGCTGCTAGGCGCTTTAAATCTTTATGATCTAAAGCTCTTGGTTCAATTCTAAAAATGATCCCTTTGTGGTCACCTTTAGTTCCACTGGAAGAGATCCACTCTCCCCCTTTACTACTATTAAGATCCATCACCCGGGTAATAAGGGCCATGTGTTTACGAATAGATTCGATTTCATCTCCTTTACAAATATGGTCGATGACCAACCCATCACGAATGGGGTGGACCCCTTCGGAGTATTGTTTCTCCCTTTTGGGAGATGAGGAGGGTTCTACTTGAACGATGTATTGTTCATCAAGTCGCTCTTTTTTATGGGGTATGCCTTTAAAACTCTCTCCTATTTTCCCTGCCACCAGGGCTAAAAGGACAATGCGAACATACATACCGTTAATTGATTGTCTCTCCCACCCATTGACGGAAGTCTCATCTAATGAAGAGGGAATAGTTGGGTGAACTCGGTGACGAGGCAGTGGGTGATAAAATGTGGTGTGTTCGGGAAGGAGTTCTAAGTATTCATTAACAAACGTTATTTTAGAACGGAGTTCTTCTTCTCTTTTTAATATTTGTTCACCCATACGCTCTAATTGAGGACGGGTAAAATACCACTTAGTAGCAATATCTTGTTCTTTAAGATAGTCACTAATTGAGTCAAACTCCCTTATAATGTATCCATGCTTTTCCATCTTAGATCGATACACTTCTGGTAGTTGTAACTCTTTTGGGGCAATGAGGTCTATTTTCACCTCACTGAAGATTTGTAGTCCATCTGCTTTAGAGTGGACTGTTCGTCCATGGTACAAATCTCCAACTAAAGCGAGATGAAGAGAGGAGCGATCAAAGTTATTATCTTCTAAGAAGGTAAATTCATCTAACAACTCTTGAGTTGGGTGTTCATGACGCCCATCTCCTGCGTTAATGAACGAGGGGCGTCGATGAAGCTTATTACGTTTAGCAAATAAGGCAGCCTCCTCTTCTAACCACCTACACACCCCCTCTAAGCGGGAACGGACCACAAAGACACTGTTGTTATACCCAGCAAGGGTGTTAAAGGTATCGGCATAACTCTCCCCTTTATTAAACGAAGAGGTGTCAGTGGAGAGAGTACTCACCTTTGCACGGTGAAATTTAGCTGCATTACGAAACGATTCACGAGTACGGGTACTATCTTCTAAAAAGACTTCATATAACCCAAAGTCGGGGTCGTTAATGCGAAACCGATCAAGGGTCTGCTGATCATCTTTTTCAATCGCCTCTTTTAAGATGCGAGTTTTTTCAAACAGATATACTCGCTCATCAATACTTAAATCATCAATAACAGTGAGAGATCTTCCTGTAAAGACATTACTCATACTCCCTCCTTGTGAATATGAAAAAAGCCGGTACATACCGGCTTAAGTTAAAAAAATAAGGACCATCACCTGTGGTGTGTGATCCTTTATTACAGTGTCAAATAGTGTTTTATTCATCACCAAAAAGATAACAGAAACTCTCTGTGTTTGTCTATATCTCTATTGGTGAAACAGTGATTCAAATAAGAGGGGGATCTCTTTTTCTAACGAACGAAGAGCTTTTATGAGGGCATCACTTTCGTTCACTCCTGTTGAACGATACGTTGTTGCCCCCGAAGCTACAATCTTCTCTTTGTGATACAGATCAAAAGCTATATAACTCACATAGTGATGTAATGGAGAGTTCACAGGCGTTGTAAACTCTCCTGTAAAAGAGAGATAGAGGTGAGTAGCTTCTACTGTATCTAAAGAGAGGAATCTAAAGCCTTTTTGGGTGAGATACGTAGAGAGATGAGTGATTAACTGTTTTTCTGTTGTTGGGTCAAAGGTGCCACTCACATTGATTTCAATAGATACAGAGATCTGAGAAGCTAAAGAAGCAATCTCTCCTAAAACCTTACTTTTTGTTGAGGGAGGAGCACTTTGACCTAAGACACTCATGTATTGATGAAGAATTTCAAGATGATCATACAAGGGTAAAGTCTCTACTAACAGTATATATTTCTCTATTGCTTCACGAGAATTCAGTGAAGCAAGAGTAATTCTTTGAATTGCTTGTTCTACTTCTTTGGCTTGCTGAGTGTAGTGAGCTAAAGCTTTACTTTTATCTAAAGCGAGGTGGACCCACACTCTTTGATTGGCATCAGTGTACATATGTACGACTTCAGAGCCAACAATATCTTGTAAGGCACTATGTAAGGTTGCTTGGTCGATCAGTTGATCTACTGTGTAAGAAGAGTATGCATCATCATACGTGAGACTGGATGAATAGAGTTGAGATGAGACTGAGGTGTGAAAGATATTGGCTAAAGAACTATAAGCTTGAGAGAGTGCACTTTCACGATCCACTCCACTACCAACACTCATAAGAAACTTCTGTTGAGGGTAGGAGGCATCATATGGGTGATCTAACCACGCTGGAGGATTGTTTCCTTGGTCTCTAAAAGTGACACAACTGGTGATGATGATCAAAAGGGTAATCATCAGTAAAGTTGATATGTGTTTGTTTTTTTGTAGGTTCATCTTTGATTCCTTAATATGGGCTATACAGCTCAATGAGGTTTAATCCTCTTTCGCTAGTGATAACCTCTTTAAGATATTGTGTATCTATGACATTGCCTCTTCGATCTTTATAATTCACCTTCAATGAATAGACTCCAGGTGGAACATCAATAAAGGCGACCCAGCTTCGATCGGGGAAAAAATGGCTCACTCTGAGATCTGCTTGTTCACTTACTTCGTTATATATCCGAGAGAAAAATGAGACAAATGAACCAATGACTTCAATTGCTAAGGCAGTATCACTATCATCAGTTGCTTCTGCCATCACTTGAGTAGTCCCTTCAATAAGAGCAGTTCCTGTTGCCTTAAGAATTGATCGTAAGAGTGTTCGAGATGTAATAGCCCCTACATTGAGTTTAAAAGTCTCTAGTGCCACAAGTCCCACATCTTCAATAATCTCAAATGTTCCACTTTGTCCATTGGAGAAGATATATTCTATTTCTGCAACACGGGTGGGACGACGAAGCATTTGAGGAAGGGCTACTTTCACATAAGTGTTATGGGTATACCAAAATCTCTCAACAAAGGAGACTTTCTTTGGAGAAAGGCCACTAAAGGCAATGAGGTGGAGTCGTACACGGTTTTTATCTACTGGGGATC
>JBBAFS010000106.1:0-3961 GCA_041655255.1 Sphaerochaetaceae bacterium | reverse complement strand
GAGGTGGTAAGAAATCTATCATAGAGGCGTCTCATCATCACAGCAACGCTCTCTCTTTCGTGTATAAACATAGTATGTGTACTGTAGCCCCTTTTATGGTGAAAGAGAAGAAGGAACTCTCTTATTTCATTTCTCTTGTTTGAGAGTTGAGCAACAGAAGCAGCTTCTGTTACAATGCCGCAAAGAAGGAGTGACAACTATGCGAATGTCAAAACAGTTCTCTCGTACTCTTCGTGAGGCTCCAAGCCACACCGAAAGCGCAAGTTATAAATATCTTGTACGAGCAGGTTTTATCCACCAGCTAGGAGCTGGTATTTTTAACCTCCTCCCTTTAGGGTATCGAGCAATTCGTAACATAGAGGCAATTATCCGTGATGAGATGGAAGGCATCGGAGCTCAAGAGATATTGATGCCAGTTGTAAACCCCTCAGAAGTGTGGAAAGAGACTGGACGCTATTACGCTATTGATAAAGAGATGGGACGTTTTGAAGATCGTACTGGTCGAGAGATGGTATTGGCTATGACCCACGAAGAGGTCGTCACCGATATTGCCCGTTTTGAAATCGATAGTTATAAGAGACTTCCTCAGTTAGTCTACCACCTTCAAACCAAATGGCGTGATGATCCACGCCCCCGTGCTGGTTTAATTCGAGTGCGAGAGTTTACGATGAAAGACTCTTACTCTTTTGATCGTGACTACGAAGGCTTAGAAAAACAATACAAAGCTCACTACAGCGCTTATTTTAGAATCTTTGATCGCTGTCATCTTCCATCCATCGCTGTTGGTAGTGATACCGGTATGATGGGTGGTAAAGTAGCTCATGAGTATATGTACCTGAGCTCCATAGGCGAAGACACTATTATTATCTGTCCTGAGTGTGGTTATACAGCGAACCGTCAAATTGCAGTGTCTCAAAAAGAGTTTTTCCCTGAAGAGGTGAAACCAAAAGAGGAAGTTCATACCCCTGGTGTTACTACTATTGAAGAGTTAGCGCAGTTTTTAGATCTTCCCGAGAGAAAGATGGCTAAAGCTCTTTTTATGATGGGAACCTTTGTTGATGAGACTACAGGAGAAGAGAGACAACAACTCATCATGGGTCTTATTCGTGGGGATTTAGATATTGAAGAGAACAAACTTCAAAATGCTGCTAAGGCTCATGCTCTACGACCCGCTCATCCCGATGAGATAGCAGATGCCAACATTGTTTCTGGCTTCGGTGGTCCTATTGGGTGTGACCCTTCGGTGATGATAATTGTCGATCAGAGTGTTGCTCAATCCAATAACTTAGTCAGTGGAGCAAACAAAAAAGATTACCACTACCTCAATACAAACTTTGATGTCGATTACTCAGGTGCTATGTATGATATTGCCTCAGTAAGAGAGGGACAAAAGTGTCTTCACTGCAACACTCCCCTTACTCAAAGTAAAGGCATTGAGATCGGAAATATCTTCCAATTAGGGACACGCTACTCAGAGGCTATGGGAGCGATGTACCAAGATGAAGAGGGACATCGTAAACCTGTGATTATGGGATCGTACGGTATTGGAGTGGGAAGACTCTTAGCGTGTTTAGCTGAAGAGCACCATGATGATAAAGGTCTCATGCTCCCTATCTCAGTTGCCCCCTATCAAGTTCATCTTGTCAGTTTACTGAAAGAGGGAGAACTTGCTGAGAGTATTTACTCTGAGTTGGAAAAAAGAGGTATTGAAGTTTTATATGATGATCGTAAAGAATCAGCTGGTGTAAAATTTGCCGATGCAGATCTTATTGGTCTACCAATAAGAGTAACATTGGGTAATCGTTCAGTGAAAGAGGGAACAGCTGAAGTAAAACTTCGTCGTGACTTAGAAACAACTCACACCATCGCTCTTGATTCACTGTGTGATGACATAGAGACAATGGTGCAAGATTTACACAACGAGATTCTTAAAGAGATGGTCGCTAAGGAACTCCCTTAGCGCCCACCGGCCTCTCTTAAAATTTTTACCACGTAATTTCTTCTGTTGATTCGGGCATAATCTAATGCGGAACGATCACGATAATCTTTTGCATTCACATCACTTCCTGCCCGAATGAGAGCACTAATGACTTTCGTTGCATTACCACTATTCACTGCCATAATTAAGGCCGTCTCTCCTAGGTAGTTCACATCGTGTAAGTCACTGCCAGCTGCAACTAATGCTTCGACAATTTCAGCATTGGGGTTGTGGTTTGCAGCAAGTTGCAATGCTGTCGATTTATACTGTGGCTCTCTTTGATACACATCCGACCCAGCTTCAACTAAAGCTTCAATGATACTCGCTTTTGAGTTAAATAGCGCTGCTCTCATCAATGGAGTAAGCCCAAAGCTATCAATGCTGTGAATATCGGCCCCATCTGCAATAAGTTGCTTAATCTCTTTAGGGTCTTTAGAGTTGTCACTAGCGGCTAGTAATTTCTCATTCACATCTTTCATACTCATACTCGGACCTCCCAGTCGCATTAGTATACCATAATAAACAATAATGATACATTCTTGCTCGAATGGCTAACCAATAGTACTATACACATATGATAACAAACCAGATGATTCAACAGTTACCCAAAGTGGAACTGCACACCCACCTCGATGGGGGACTAAGACTCTCCACTATTATTGAACTGGCTCATAAAGAGAACATTGCACTCCCTTCCCAAGATGAGACTTCGTTAAAAAAGTGGTTTGATCGAGCACGAGAACAAAAGTCTCTTCCTCTCTATTTGGAAGCTTTTGATCTCACTGTAAGTCTTCTTCAAACAAAAGAGGCTCTTAAGCGAGTTGCCTTTGAGTTGATGGAAGATCTTCTTAAAGATTCAGTGGTGTATGCTGAAATACGGTTTGCCCCCATCTTACATACCCATAAGGGTCTTGAGATGAGCGAAGTTATTGAAGCTGTCTTAAGTGGCCTCGAAGAGGGTAAAAGAAGAACGTTAGTTGAATTTGGTCTTATTTTGTGTGCAATGAGAAACCAATCATCTGAACTCTCACTTGAGGTGGCAAAACTCACTGTTGCCTACCGAACCAAAGGAGTTGTTGGATTCGACCTTGCTGGAGATGAAGCGGGTCACCCCCCTAAAGATCATCTTCAAGCATTCCAATATATACGGAATCAGAACTGCAACATCACCGTCCACGCCGGTGAAGGTTTTGGCCTTGAATCAATTTGGCAAGCTATCCAGGTAGCAGGAGCTCATAGAATTGGTCACGGTACCCGATTAAAAGAGGATATGGTGACCCAAGGATTAATGATTGAGAAAATGGGAACACTCAGTCACTATATCCGAGATAAGCGCATTCCTATTGAGATGTGCCTCACAAGTAATATCGACACAGGGGCAACAGAGAGTTATGAGACTCACCCATTTGCTTTGTTATATAAGCATAGCTTTAGAGTCTTTCTTTGTACTGATAACCGTCTTATGAGTGATACCTCTTTAACACACGAGATGTCTTTAGCAGTAAAACATTATGGTTTTACTTTAAGAGATTTAGAGAAGATCACAGTCAATGCGATGAAATCAGCGTTCATCCATTATGATCGACGCTTACGTATCATCTTTGATGTGATTAAAAGAGGCTACTCTGATAGACGAAGTGAATGGGGCTTAAGTGACTAGCGTCCCCGCCTTAATTCATCCATAGGACGTAAGCGTAATCTCAAACGTAAATAGAGGTAAGAAACGGCAAAACCTGCTAAGTGGGTTAAGTGTGCCACATTTCCTCCCCTACTAAAGAGTTGGTTATAGATCTCAATAGCAGCATACACTGCTATTAATATTGGGGCTCTAAGAGGGAGTATCCCAAAGACAAAGATAATGGCGTGAGGGTACAACACAGCAAAAGCAAATAACAGTGCATAAATAGCCCCACTAGCTCCAACTAACATGACATTCGTCCCACTCAGGTAATAGGCAAAAAATGAAAACAACCCAGATAATGC
>JBBAFS010000105.1:0-4063 GCA_041655255.1 Sphaerochaetaceae bacterium | reverse complement strand
CCGACTCTCATACTATCAAAGAATTACTGGAAAAACTACTGTTGAATGATAGCAGTGATCCGTTACGATCAATTATACACCTGTTTTTGCAGATGATTATGGAATATGAAGTGGCAAACAAAGTAGGAGCCCAAAAGGGCGAGCACAGTACTGACCGATCTACCTATCTCAGTGGAACACGTCCACGGCGTTTTGACACACGCTTGGGTACCATTAATTTAGAGGTGCCCAAGCTGCGTAGAGGGGGCTATGTACCCTCGTTTGTCAAAGAGCACCAAAGAAGTGAACGTGCTCTTATCTCTGTAGTCTGTGAAGCTTACTTGAACGGTGTTTCAACACGCAAAGTAGAGCGTTTGGCCAAGGCATTAGGCATAGAAAGTTTATCAGCAAGCCAAGTATCACAGATGACTAAGGAGCTCGATGAGCGTGTTAGCGAGCTTAGAGATCGTGATCTTGAAGAAGAGTACGCTGTACTTTGGGTAGATGCTCTGTATGAGAAGATTCGAGAGAACGGTCGAGTTCAAAGTATGGCTGTAATGGTCGTTAAAGGCATTACAATGCAGGGAACGGCTCAAATCCTCGCTGTAGAGCCAATGTATAACGAATCTGAAGAGACGTATCAAATACTGTTTAAAAGCCTTAAAGAGCGAGGATTAGAGCGAGTGTGGCTTGTTGTCTCAGATGCCCACCAGGGACTTAAGAATGCAATTGCCAAAGAGTTTGTAGGTTCTTGTTGGCAACGTTGCAAAGTACACTTCATGCGCAACATCCTTGCCTATGTTGGCCATCATCATAAGGAAGAGTTTGCTTCAGCTCTTAAACACATTTGGCTCGCCCCAGATGAAGAGAGTGCCAGAGCCTATGCTCGCTCCTTTATGGATCAGTATGAAAATAAGTTTCCTAAGGCAATAAAGTGTCTAGAGGAAGGGTTAGACGATTCACTGCAGTTCTATCAATTTTCCAAGATTGACCATCGTAAGATTGCTTCTACGAATACTTTAGAACGACTGAATCGGGAGATTAGAAGAAGAACCAGAGTTGTTGGAATCTTTCCCAACTCTGACTCATATGTTCGATTAGTGAGCTCACTACTCATTGAAGTAGATGAAGAATGGCAAACAGGGAGGGCTTATATCAGTGTCCAAGTTTTAACAGAACAGAAGCAGATTATATTAAATAGGGTGGCTTAACTGGTGGAAGCTCTTATGACTGGCCTGAAAATTGCGAACACTACTGGACACTAGCCCCTCCCTTTCTAGACTCTCTAGAATGAAATGATTCAAAGATTGGAGAAAATACTTTTAGGGAATTTTATGGATCAATAGCTGGTCCTTTTCTAAGTGAAAAAAAAGCAGAATTTAACCGAATTTGTGAGACGTAATAAAGATAAAAGGTGCAAAAGTAGATTTGTGGTAAAAAACAAGCTACTCTCTCATGCAGAGAATAGCTTTAATGTGTTGTACTTTTGGGCACGATTGGATTTGAACCAACGACTTCTACCGTGTGAAGGTAGCACTCTCCCACTGAGTTACGCGCCCTTGTTTTGGTGGTTTTACTGTATGGCTTTTGACTTTGTTTGTCTAGTTCTGTGACGAGCAGTTGCATAGTATTTTAAGTTCTTGTACCATGATTGTTACAAATGCAACAATTACTAGATACACAGTACCATGAGTTAATATTACGCTCCCCACTTTTTGCAGAACTTAGTGAGAGTGAATTACCCCATATGCTTAATTGTCTTAATGCTCGTCAAAAAGAGATTGAATCAGGGGTATTCATCATTCGTGAGCGAGAGAGGGTAGAAGACGTTGGAGTAGTCCTTAAAGGTAAAATAATGGTAATTACCGAAGATATCTTTGGTAATCGCTCCATTAATGCCAAACTTGGTCCAGGAGACCTCTTTGGCCAAGTAGCTGCAAGTAGAGAAGGCTCTACTAGTCCAGTATCTGTTATCACAGATACCGACTGTACCATCATGTGGCTCTCTTTCTCTACGTTGGTTCGCCCCTGTGAAAAAGCATGTGCATTTCACTCCCGTGTGATTGAGAACATGATGGGAGTGCTCTCACAAAGAAATCTTTTGATGAGTCGTAAATTAGCAATTCTGAGTCAGAGAACCACCCGAGATAAACTATTGGCATTTCTATCATGGCAAAGCCAAGATCAAGGGAGTAACGATGTTGTCATTCCCTATACAAGAGAAGAGTTAGCAGATTTTTTATGTGTCAATAGAAGTGCACTCTCTCGAGAGATCTCCCTCATGGTAGAAGATGGATTAATCCAAACAAAGAGAAACCATTTTATTATCTACGAACACCTCGATTACTAATACTCTCCATACATCATTAAATTACGCATATCGAGTGCTTTTTGGTGCCAGGAGAGGAATAACCCATAGCGATCTCCCTCTCCCTCTTTGATAGCTGAAGGGGGACGACCAGCAACTGGAAAAGTAACTAATGGCGTAGCATCACCTAAAGCAAACAACGTCATATTCCAATCTTGCCGATAGGCAGTAGAACCGTCTGTATATTGCCCTACAACTGTTTGTTCAGGAGTAATGACAATAACAGAGTCGATCTTTGATAGATCTGATGTGTCTGCTTTATGACGGTAGTAGGCGATATTTCCGTTGATGCACTGCTCAATAAAGATGGGAGATGAAAAAAGCTTTCCACTATAAAAAGAGTTATGAGATTTCTTTTCTAACATGGCAAAAAGATTCTCTTCAATGGATGAGGGAAGGGAGGTGGTATCTTTTTGGGGAACTTCAACAAATTGAACCCCACCATCAGTTAAGCTAAAACCTTGAACAGCAGTACGTCCTCCCTCTTGTAAATCGATGACATACAGATTGTTATCATCATAAGCATTTTGGTAAAAAAGGAGATTGTTGAACAGTTGAAGATGAGTTGCCTTATCTTCTGAAATCTTTGTGATATTTGACCCATCAAGTTGGCTTATTGAGATACCGCCACCACTGTTGGTAAACGCTAATATGGTGTGGCCAATCACATATTCATCTATATCACGATGAAGTGCAATAACTGCTGTGTTTGAACCAAATCTTCGCCTGTATAAACGCTTTCCGTCCAAATAGAAATAATATGAACCAGAGACTTGAAGGTTTTTAATTGATTTAAGGACAACCTTCTCTGCTACATTTTGATGAACGATATTCACCCTTCGTAATACCGAAGAGCCAGTGGTCGTATCAAGCATATATGCATTAGATCCACACACACTCATTAACTCCCCACTGTTAATCGCAAGAGTAATAGGTTCAGATAGCTTTCCATCTTCAAATGAATAGTATTGTAATTTTCCCTCAAGAGCATCACTGATGAAAATCTGATTATCGTAGATGCGAGCAGAAGTGATTGGAAGGGCGATACGCTGCTTTTGTTCAAAACTCTTTAAGTCTAAAGAATAAAGAGTATTATAATCCTCTTTGTTTATATAAAAGATATAGTGATCAATGGCTCCAATTAAGATCCCATCTAAAGAGGCAACGATCTCATTACGATATGTGGTACTTCCAATAAGAGACAAAGGGAGTGTTTGTAAATAGTTTTGTACATCTTCATTTCCAAAATCCATCTGCCTGAGAAAATAGAGATGATCATCGACAACAAGGAGGTTTCCTCCGTTACGAATATTCGAATCATTATTTCCAGCATGCTTCATAAAGGAGTTTGTCAGATCTTGAAAAAGACTTTGCTGCATCTGTAATACTGTTTCCCCATCAATGATGGTCTTTTGTACTGTAGCGCATGAAGTGGTTATTCCAACCACAATCACAATAACGAGAAATAGAGTTACAAGTGTTCTTTGATTATTCACACTTTGATGGTAGCCGTATGCCCATCTTAGGTCAAGAAAATTGAGATAGGTTGATCTTTAAAAAGGTAAAGTAAAATTGAGTTCTTTGTAATTTCAACGTTATAACGTTACTCAGATTGGCAGAGCTGTTAGTAGCCTGTACAACACATCTATCGAAAGTATCACCATCACCTTGTGAGTAAAAGGGATCTAAAGGTGGTAGTCACAAAGAGCTTTGTTT
>JBBAFS010000104.1:0-4270 GCA_041655255.1 Sphaerochaetaceae bacterium | reverse complement strand
CCCATTGCTGGAATGGGTTATGAGATGAAAGTTATTGCTGCATGTGTTCTTGGTGGTATTAGCTTATCTGGTGGAGTTGGCTCCATGGTTGGAGCAACCGTAGGTGCTGCTATTATGGCATCTTTATCTCGAGTCTTAGTCTTTTTAGGATTTCCATCAGATTATGATAACACCATCACTGGAATCTTATTGATCTTAATTGTTGTTTCAGACTCTCTTATTCACCGCAACAGTGCTGAAAGAATGAGAAAGCAACGACTGGCCGCAAAAGTAATCCATCCAGAACCTTCTACGGAGCGTGTGTAGTATGTTAAACCTACGTAGTGCATCAAAAAAATTATTACGATGGGAATTATTTCTTGTTGTACTGTTAATACTCGAAATCTATATTTTTGGGGTTATTAATCCACGCTTCCTTATGCCTCGGGTGTTACTTGGAAGTGTAAATAACTTCATGACTATTTCAATAGTTGCTACATTTGTCACCTTTGTGTTAGTAACAGGCGGAATTGATATTCAATCTGGAGCTATAGTTGGACTTACTTCAATCACTATTGGAATTCTTTGGAATGATTTTGGCTTTAGCCTTTCAATAGCGATTGTTATTTCCCTTCTTATTGGCATTGCATGTGGAGCATTAAGTGGCTTTTTTGTCGCTTATGCCGATGTACAACCTATGGTCGTTACCTTAGGTGGTTCTTTCTTATATTCCGGCATTGCTTTACTACTTACTAATTTCTCTTCAACCGAAGCCTATAAAGGAATTAGTGGCTTCCCTACTTCTTACACTTCTTTTGTAAGAAATAGATTTTTCGGTATTATACCCAGTCAGCTCATCATCCTTATTGTCATTGTGATCTTTGCGTATGTGTTGTTACACAAAACTAAATATGGTCGCTATGTCTTTTTATGTGGTGTTAATCGACAAGCTGCCTCTTTTTGTGGTGTGAGAACTAAATTAATTGTGATGAGTACATATGTGCTATCAGGTCTAGGAGCTGCTGTAGCGGGAATATTTCTTACAGCTTATTTAGGAACTGCTAAATCTGATTTAGGAAAAGAGATCACTCTTCCAGTAATTACTGCCGTGGTATTGGGGGGAACAAGTAACTTAGGTGGTACAGGTGGAGTCATAGGGACAGCTTTAGCAGCATTAGTTATTGGTATTCTCCGCTTTGGATTATCACTAGCTAATGTAAATACTCAATATTTAGATATTCCAGTAGGTATTTTACTTGTATTGTCGGTTGCTCTGAGATTTAGTGCAACAAACCCACATATTCAAAAGATCTTTGCAAAATTACGAGGTAAGAGAGCTACCTCGTTAAATAATTAGGATTCTGTTGTCGAGTAGGCAACAGAAATGAAGGAGGAGGAACAAATGCGAAAAACTATCGTAGTGTTTCTAGTACTGTTGTTAGTAGGCACATTAGTATTTGCCGGAGCAGCTAAAGAGAAAGTAGACAAAGGAATTACTGTAGTGTTTATTCCAAAACTTACAGGAAATGCTTTCTTTGAAGCTGCTAATGATGGAGCACAAGCTTATGCAGCAAAACATGGATTTACTGTAAAATATGATGGTAGTCCAGAAGCTTCAGTAGCAAACCAAGTAACTGTTATTGATAACGCAATCAATAGCGGAGCAGATGCTATTGTTGTTTCATCTGTTGATGCAACAGGTTTGGATGACATTATGCGTGAAGCAATGAAAGCTGGTGTTAAATCTGTCACATGGGACTCAGACGTATCTAACGATGCTCGTACTGTGATGGTATCTCAAGGAACCCCAGAACAACTTGGAGAGATGCTTGTCGACATGTTAGCTGACTCTATGAGCGAGCGTGGGAAGAATGTCACTCGTGATCCAATTAAGTATGTCTGGCACTATTCACAAGCAACTGTTGCTGACCAAAACTCATGGAGAGTCGCAGGAGAAGCTTACATCAGACAAAAATATCCTAATTGGATAAATATTAACCCAAGTAACTTCTATTCAGAACAAGATGCTGAAAAAGCAATTACCATTGGTGAAGCTATTTTATTAGCCCACAAAGACATCGATGGAATTATTTGTAACGACTCCACTGCCCTTCCAGGTCAAGCACAAGCTGCTCAAAACTTAGGAATGAACAAAGATGATGTATCCATTGTTGGATTTGCACCACCTAACTCTATGAAGAACTATGCACGTGCTGGCGTGTTAGCTCGTTGGGGATTATGGGATTGTCAGATTCAAGGTGCCTTAGGTTGTTACTTAGGATACTACCTTGCTAGTGGAAATGATATCAGAGTTGGAGATATCATTGATGTGCCAGATATTGGTAAAGTCGAAGTATTCCCAAATACTGTCTTAGATCCAGACGCTTATACAGCACCCGATTCAGGAGTAGTATTACTTCCAGAACGTGCAGTCTTTACGACAGCTAATATGGATAACTACGACTTCTAAAGAAGTGTGAAATTAAGAGCGGCTACTGGAGACAGTAGCCGTCTATTCAAAGGAGAAATGTGATGGCTGATATTGATGGTCTCAAAGTGTCTAAGGATTTTGCGGTCGATGTACCATTTGAGAATCAAGGATCTTTTTATGTAAAAGGTGCTAACAACCTCGATTGGGGGATGAAAAAACATCTTTCAAACATATTTGATCCAGTAAGTGGTAATACTGTCATGTTCGCTTTCGACCACGGTTATTTTATGGGTTCAGTATCTGGACTTGAGAGGCTCGATTTAGTCATCCCGAAGCTATTACCCGCTGTTGATGTATTGATGGGTACTCGAGGAGCAATTCGAAGTTCAGTATCACCCGATTGTGGTAAATCTATTGCCCTACGTGTCTCATCAGGTTCATCAATGATCAATGAAGATTTGAGTCATGAAGTTATCGCAGTAGATATTGAGGACTCTATTCGGATGAACGCTGATTGTATCGCTGTACAGACATTTATCGGTGCAGATGGACAATTATCGAGCATAGACAACTTATCTCAATGTATTAATGCAGGATTGCGTTACAGTATTCCTGTGTTAGGGGTAGTTGCTGTCGGGAAAGAGATGGAGAGAACAGATAGATTCTTTAAATTAGCAACCCGTATTGTAGCTGAAATGGGTGCTCATATTATTAAAACCTACTACTGTGAAAACTTTGAAGAAGTTGTTGCTGCATGTCCAGTACCTATTGTGGTTGCAGGCGGTAAAAAGCTTCATGAGAAAGAGGCTCTTACCCTTGCTTATAACTCAATGCAAGGCGGGGCAGCTGGTTTAGATATGGGAAGAAATATCTTCCAAAGTGAACATAGTGTAGAAATGGCTTATGCTGTTCGTAAAATTGTTCACGAAGGATTTACTGATAAAGAAGCTTGGCAATACATGCAAGAGCTTGTACAAAGCAACAAGTAAACACAAAGAACAAACTTACATGAGGAGGCCTAAGCGCCTCCTCTTTTTCATGTCTCTTAGAGAACATCTTCATCGTACATATCCCCTAATAATGCGAATAACAATTATCCCAAAACTGGATTAATACATGTAGTGATCCAGCAGTTCAAAAAGAGGTCCAACCATATATCTTTGGGAACCTTAACGTGAGAAAAGAGATGTACTTTGAGCATAAGAGTCGAACTGTATTGATAAGGCTATACGTAAGATGGGATCAATAGACGCACTTTAGGTTAATCGCATATATAATATTGGATAAGGATTTCCTTGCTCGTCTGTCTCAGTTCTTTTATATGTGTGAAATCCCATATGCTCATAAAATCCTACTGCTTGCGGATTTTGTTCATTCACTCCTACCTCGTTTACAAAATAGGTTTGTATACCATATTGTAAAAGTTGTTTTCCCAATCCCTTTTTCCTATATTCCGGTAACAAAAACAGCATTTGTAATGATCTTTATTCAATCCCCATAAAAGCAACAGGCACGTGTTCATCATGTATGGCAATAATCAAATGAGTAATAGAATCTAAAGCCTGAGGAACATATGTCTTTATATCTTTTATCTCAGCATCGGATAAAAACAGATGTGTCTCTCTGACAGATTTATCCCAAATTTCAACAAGTTGTTGTATGAGTGTTGGAGTTTTTCCACTAATTTCTATTAATTTCATATGTAAAAGTTCTTTATATATTTCTAAGGATTAATCACCAACTCTACCATTGTTTGTTCTAAATCAAAAACTAAAACTGAAAAACAATAATCTTCAATATGTGAAGGACTTTTCCTCTGTCTACTTTCCTACTACAAGATCCATTGTATTTCATCATTGT
>JBBAFS010000103.1:0-4283 GCA_041655255.1 Sphaerochaetaceae bacterium | reverse complement strand
ACGCTGTAGGTGCCTCTTTGGTCCTTCGAGCCCATGAGTTAGGAATCAACTATTTCGATACTGCCCCTGATTACTGTGATGGACAAAGTGAACTCATCTTTGGTACCGCCTTTAAAGAACTCGATCGCTCAACCTTTTATGTCTCAACTAAATGTGGATTGTGGAATGCCACAACAACTAGTGGTGCACGTAAGATGATCGAACAATCTCTAAAGAAGATGGATTTGGAATACATCGACTTTTATAACATGTGGTCCATTAAAACTATGGATGATTACAAAGAGTTTATGAAAAAAGGGGGTGTATACGAGGCTGCTGTACAAGCAAAAGAGGAGGGTTTAATAAAACATATCTGTTTTAGTACCCATCTCAGTGGGGAAGAGATTGCATCTATTGCCCATGATGGAGTTTTTGAAGCGGTGACCCTTGGATACAATGCACTCAACTTTTCATTTAGACAAAAAGGGATTGATGCATGTCATAAAGCTGGTTTGGGAATTGTCACGATGAACCCTCTAGGAGGAGGAATTATCCCATCGTATCCTGAGTACTTCTCTTTCTTACAAACAGATGATGATTCACTAGCAGTCTCTGCTCTTAAATTTATTATTAGTCAGAATAAAGCAACTGTAGCTCTCACTGGAATCAGTAGTATTGAAGAGTTAGAAGAGAATGTGTTAGCTGGAGAGAATATTAAAGAGGCTTCCCCTTCATTATTAGAAGAGTTAAGTAGCCACTTATCAACTGAACTTAACTCCTTATGTACAACATGTGCTTATTGTGACTCGTGTCCTGAACAGATCCCCATTCCACATCTATTAGATTCATATAACCTGTATCTCTTAAGTAAAGGAGATTCAAAGCAGATGTTTCAAAGGATGGCAAATCACTGGAATGTCGATCCTTCTTGGGCATCACATTGTACTAGATGCGGTCAATGTGAATCCTTGTGTACACAAAAGCTCCCTATCATAGAGCGACTAGAAACGATTGCATCATACCTATAACTAAAAAGAGGACCGTATGTGGTCCTCTTTCTTATTCGTGCATGCGAGCTTTTAGTAATTTTTAGCTGCAATTTCGAAATGTGCTTGTGGGTGAGCACATACTGGACAAACTTCTGGAGCTTTTTTGCCAACGTGGATATGACCACAGACTCCACACTTCCACACTTGTTCGGAGTCGCGGGCAAATACAACACCTTCTTGAACGTTTTTAAGAAGTGCTAAGTAACGAGCCTCGTGAACTTGTTCAATCTTAGCTACGCCTTCAAATAATGCGGCGATTTTCTTAAATCCCTCTTCACGAGCTTCTTCTGCCATTCTTTTGTACATGTCAGTCCACTCGTAGTTTTCACCTTCAGCTGCTAGGCGGAGGTTTGTTGCTGTATCGGCGAGTTCCCCACCTTCTTGAAGAAGCTTAAACCAAATTTTAGCGTGCATACGCTCGTTGATTGCAGTCTCTTCAAACAAGTCGGCTATTTGTTGATACCCCTCTTTACGAGCGACTCCTGCCCAGTATGAATACTTATTACGAGCCATGGATTCACCAGCAAAAGCTTCGTGCAAGTTTTTTTCCGTTTTTGTCCCTTTAATATCCATCGATTCCTCCAAATAATGATGATTATGGTACATGTTTGTGATGTGCCCATAATAACATCTCCGTACACTAACCGCAACAACGAACAGAAAACTTTTTTAGTTAAAGTCAAAAAATTCCCTCTTTCATGAACGTAAAGAGTATTATACGTGCATAAACTCGCTATAATAAGTAAAAGTTAGATGAAATGATTCAAATTATGGGTACAGAAGATACTTCAAAACACCTTAGGGTACCCACCTCAACGTAATCCCACTTTGCTGTAATTGATCTACATCTGCACCTTGGGTTACTTGATGAAAAATAATACCACATTGAATTGCATCTTCTAGTGCGTGGTGAGATTGGTACTCCCTTCCAAACAACATACTAAGGTATGAGAGTCTATGACTCGCTAATCGAGGCCACGCCCGTTTAGAGAGTTGAAGTGTACACATATAGGGAATTGGAGTAGATGTGAGATTATACCACTGAAGATTTTGCTTTAATACTGAGATATCAAATGGGGCGTTGTGGGCAATAAGAAGATCATCTCCAATGAATTGTCTCAGGTCTTCCCACACTTCATCAAAGGGTGGTGCATCTGCCACATCTTGAAAAGTAATTCCATGTATTTCAATATTGATTGGATCAAAGTAGGAGGTTGGAGGACTTAAAAGGGTATAAAAAGTATCAATGACTTTCCCACTCTCCATTTTAGCTAATCCAACTGAACAAGCACTCACCCGCTTAGCATTCGCTGTCTCAAAATCTATTGCTACATATCTCATAGTTCAAAAAGATACCTACTCTTATGATAAAAAGCTACCATAAAAGAGAGGGGATGATCATTTCATCCCCCTCTGATTTCATAAGTGTATGTGACGTTAATTATATACTTTGGGTAATATAATCATCCCTGCAACAAAAATAACCAGTGCGCCAAGCCATGCAACTAATGCATTGAGTAGCAGACCACCAATTAAGAACCCTACTAAGGAAGCAATAGCAACAAATACTGCATATGGCATTTGAGTTGCTAGGTGCTCTAAGTGAGGACACGAAGCTCCTGTAGAAGAGAGAATAGTCGTATCACTAATGGGTGATGCGTGGTCTCCAAATACAGACCCTCCTAATACTCCACTTACTCCAAGTAACATTGCGTGTGTCATTTGAGGGGTAGTCATTCCTTTCGCAGTGGCAAGTCCTGCAATGATTGGCATGGTAATAGGAATCATAATGGCAAATGTCCCCCAGCTTGTCCCTGTGGAAAATGCAATTAAGGCAGATAAAGCAAAGACAATAGCAGGGACCAACGCTAATGGGAAACCACCAGCAACCACAGCTTCACTTAAGAAGTTTGCTAAACCAAGACCACCATCAGATGGAGCTTCAGTAATAATAGTTCCAATACTCCAAGCCATAGTCAGAATCATCAAAGCTGGTACCATCGAACCAATTCCATCTTTCAGTGCATCACTAGCCTCTTTAATGGAGAAAAGACGTCGAGCTAGGTAGTAAATATAGGTAAATACCAGGGTAAAGATAATTGAATAAAAGAGTGCAAATGAGGCATCAGTATTTGAAAAAGCTTCACCAAAACTCATGCTAGCCATCGACTCTCTCAAATTCATGATCGATTCACCATCAATTTCCATCATCCACGTAGTGACTGGGAAGAACACTAAAGCAGCAACAATAAGAATTAACAAAGGAAGGATCATATCTAATGCTCGAGCATTCTCACTCCCCTCTAACTCTTCTAACTCACCTGGTGCATCCCCATAAGCGATGTTATATAAACTACCTGTAGTCTCATGGTAGCGATTAGATGCTGCCATTGGACCAAAGTCACGATTGGTTAAAATAATTACAAGAACCATCAGCAACGTAAGAAGAGCATATATGTTATACGGAATGGACCTGATGAAAAAACTAAACTCAGTGATCCCAAGTTGACTAAAGCCTTCTGAGTTTTTGACTATCGACATCACGGTAATAACCCAGCTCGATACAGGTGCAATAATACACACTGGAGCTGCAGTCGAATCGAGGATATACGCTAACTTAGCTCGAGGAACTTCATTAGCGTCAGTAATAGGACGCATCACTGTTCCAACAGCTAAACTATTAAAATAGTCATCGATGAAAATAAGAAGTCCAAAAGCCCAGGTCATTAACAAGCTTGCTTTTTTAGTTCTTACACGCATAGCAACCCATTTGCCAAAAGCTTTTGTTGCTCCAGCTTTAGAGAGTAACCCAACAAGGCCCCCAAGCAGAGCACAAAATAGTAGAATTCTAATGTTCCACTCATCAGCAAGTGAGTCGGCAATAACATCGGTAAAAGAGACTAATGCGATAAAGGGATTCCCCCCTGCCACAATAAGTGTTCCCGATATAATCCCTAAAAAGAGTGAGATGACGACGTCTTTTGTGATGAACGCCAAAGCAATAGTAAGTACTGGAGGAATAAGTCCTAGAATACCAAAGTCTGTCATATATACGCTCCCAAATGGTCTGATGTACATACGTACATAGTAAAGCGAGCGTATCATAAGAGATAAAACAAGTACAGTACTTTTATGACACTTTGTTATAATATGTGCTATTTATGTTATCTAAATAACAAACAAACCCCCGTTATGGGGGCTTGATGGTGGATAACATCCACAATTATCGATCGTATCCAATATTAAATCGGAGTG
>JBBAFS010000102.1:0-4321 GCA_041655255.1 Sphaerochaetaceae bacterium | reverse complement strand
AAACCAATTATTGAATAACTCTCACAAAGAAAAGTGAGTGCCACCTACTTCTCTAGTAAAGAAGATGACCCAGGTTTACACGTAGATTTACCTCATATTGAAACACTGTATGTGGGTACGGGTTCTAAATTATATTACTTTCTTTCACGCTTAAGAGCAGAGATGGTAGTGACAACCACTCCTGGACTTGATGTACTACAAATGAAACGTAGTAAATATGTAAAACATTACACTCATATTACCCACTCTACTGCAGGCGTAGATTACCATGCATATGGGACGGAGTATTTTGATAGTATCTTAGTAGGAGGCTCCTCAGATACAGAATTTATCCGCGAGTTAGAAAGGAAGCGAGACAGTTCACCAAAAGAGATTGAAGTTATTGGATGTACGTATTTGGATGTTCAACGACGACGACTCGCTTTAGGATCTTTAGATGATGCGCCTCTATTTTTTGAAAAGCGACCCACAGTGTTATTATCTCCAACGTGGGGAGCACATGGCTTATTACATGCATATGGTAAACACATTTTAGAAGTGTTAGAGCAATCTCAATTGTTCAATGTCATAGTTCGTCCTCATCCACAATCATTCATCTCGGAAGCGAAGTTAATGAAAGAGCTGATGACTTCTTTCCCTGATTCAGGATCACGCATGTGGGATACCTCATCTGATGGACTCTCCTCCATGGCTGTCTCTGATATTATGATTAGTGATTTTTCAGGAATCATCTATGACTTTCTTTTACTATTTGGTAAGCCTACTCTTAGTTTCTCTTCTCAATATGATAAACGGGGAAGAGATAGTATTGATCTCGATGGGGACACATGGGGTATTCGTACTCTCTCTTCAGTTGGGAGTATCCTCACTAACGACGATATAGATAATCTTCCGCTCATTATCTCTGAAACGCTCTTGAGTAAACAATTCATGGATAAAGAAGTCACTATGGTGAGAGAAGCCATGGATGCCCACCCCAACGAAACTGGAGCTCGTGGAGCCAATTTTATACAAAAGAAGCTAACAGAGATAAGAGAGCTCTCTTCTTCTCTAGAAGCTCACATAACATCCTCAAGAGGATCTTTCTTAGAGAGGGCATTTGCTCCTTTTAATTTAGGAGAAACTCCGATTCCTAATTTGTTAATGCAAATTTTCTTTAGTTTATTATTAACAATTGGATACTTCACTGTAGGAGAAAAATATCTCCCCTATTACAGCTACAACTGGAAATTTGTTTCTTCAGCACTGCCACTGATGATAAAACTTACTCCCCTTTTATTTATACTCCTCATCAGTTCCATCGTCCTCAGTAAACAAAAAAGAATTGCCTTTAATAGACGCATTGAACACCTAGAAATAAAAGATCTTTTCCTTGTTGCTCTTCCTATGGCTCCAATTGTTCAATATGTCATTTCAAACCAAGATATCCTTACCATTAAAGACTCAGCAATCATTGTTGTAATATTTTTTATTCTTACAACCTTTTTCACCGTTTTCATACCCTGGCTCCTCACACCTTTAGCCTCACGATTAATTCTTACACCTCTTTCATTAGCATTGACTTTCCATCTGATTAATATGGCTAATATTATTGGTTGGTTAGGGACCGGAAGAAAATCTTTTCAGATTGTCTTATTTGCTGCTATTTTAGGAATAATTTTTCTCCTTTATGTGTATAAGAGAAAATTACTCTATTTTGCAAGCATTGCCTTTTTAGTTATCACAATTGGTGTTGGTCTTATTCAATCTTTGATTCCTCCAAAAGAGTCATCAGCTCAGGTAGCGTCTCCTACTGATATAGAATCTCTTTTTATTGGGAAGACTCCTACCTATACTCCTGATATCTACCTGTTGATTTATGATGCGTATGGCAATGAGGAGATGCTCGATTTTTATGGAATTGAGAGCAAAGAAATATTCTCATTCCTTTTAGAACAAGATTTCACAGTATACGATGGTATCTACACTGTTGGTCCCATATCTTTAGAGTCAATGAGCCACGTCCTTAACATGAAAAAAACATCATGGTCTACTAACCTTCGTAAAGTTGTTGCTGAAGAAGCTCTTGGACTGGTAGCTCTCAAGGAGGCTGGATTCTCAATTGATTCAGTAATGAAGGATGATTACTTGATTCGTGGTTTTCTCCCCGCCTTATATGATTATTACATTCCTAGCCCTGATGCATTTGATGAGAGTATCCCCTCTTACAACATTATCATGACGGCCATTGCTGAAGGACAGTTTCGCTTTGATGCAGATTTCTCGAAGTTCTCTTATGAAGAGTTTTTAACATTCAAGAAAAATTATTTAGCTACACAAGAAGAAAAGCCAAGATTCTTCTATTCTCACTCAGATATACCTGGTCATAGCCCGAACACTGGAGTACTTCGCTCTAATGAAACAGAGTTATATGAAGAGCGCATATTAATTTCGAATAATGAAATTAAAAATGATATTCATACTATTTTGGAATATAACCCCGATGCTATTGTGATAGTTGCTTCTGATCATGGTCCATATCTTACCAAAAATGGGTTTAACCTTAATACAAGGGAATACAAACAAAGTGATATTAACAGATATGATGTACAAGATCGTTACGGAACACTCTTAGCTATTCGCTGGCCAGACTCTTTTAATCCTCACTCATACGATATTAAGATACTTCAAGACCTTCTTCCTGCTATGCTTTCGTATATCTACAATGATGAGGCAATGTTTGATCAGTTGAGGATGGATCGCTCCTCCATGTATACCTATGTAACTGGTGGTGTAGCTATAGTTGATGGTATCATTCAAGGAGGCGCTGATGACGGAAAACCCCTGTTTGATAATGTTGGTATAAGAACAAAATATGATAAAGAGAGATAAAAGGTATTAACACATGAAGAGAGTTATCACATACGGAACATTTGATTTATTACATTACGGTCACATCAATATCTTAAAAAGAGCAAAAGCCGAAGGCGATTATCTTATTGTGGCCCTCTCTACTGACGAATTTAATGAGATAAAAGGTAAAACATGTTATTTTTCCTATGAGCAAAGAAAGAGCCTTCTTGAAGCCATCAGGTTTGTTGATCTTGTTATCCCTGAAAAAACATGGGAACAAAAGATTGATGATGTACAAAAATACCACGTAGATGTGTTTGTTATGGGAGATGACTGGGAAGGTAAATTCGACTTTGTGAAAGAGTATTGTGACGTAAAATACTTACCACGAACTCCAGAAATTTCCACTACCAAGATAAAAAATGATCATAACTTAAATGGAAAGACACATACACCTTAGGTGTTTTTCTCTTCCCATATGATAGTCTCTTCTAAATGTCCTACCTGTTGCTCTTTTGGAGGAAGTTTCATGTAAGACCCAAATCTTTGAGTGAGTATGTAATCAAACTCTTTCGGTATTGGAAATACAAGATCTTCAAACTCTCCATCAATTGCGTCTCTAAACGAATCAATGTTCATCGCTTCATACGGTACATAACACCACACCACATTTCCAACATATCCAGTAGAGGTGTAAGGATATCGTTGTGACAACGTATTGATGAGCACCCCTATTCGATGAGGTGTAATAATTTGGGCAAGAGGTCTAAGACATATAGTTAATATTTTTTGCAATCCTCTCATTTGTTTTAGATCTACCATGGCAGTAAACATAAAGTTTCTCAAAAACAAGTTAGTCTTAAATAACAATGTCCGTTTAAGAGTATGCTCTGGTACTCCATCCAGTGGAAAAAGATCTAGCCAAATAGGAGATTGATTATATTTCTCACACAATTTAGCTTCTTTAGCTAAACTAGAGCTATAACAAAACTTCATAAAAGGATAGACATACGTTCTCTCTTTGAGAGAGTCAAAATGGTATCCCTGAGGGATTTCCTCTGTTTCTATAATCTTTTCAAGTTTTTCATATTCAGGTCGAGGTATAACAATATCAATGTCATCATCCCATGGAATAAATCCTTTGTGACGCACAACACCAATGAGCGTCCCATACCCCAAAAAGTATGTAATTGAGTGCTTTTTACAAAACTCATCAAAGACCTTGAGCGTTTTAAGAAGAATCTTTTGATGTCCTACTAAATCTAAATGCTTTTGTTTCATCTCTTTTTTTTAAACCTTCTAAAAGAGAATAAGTTGATATTTCAAACCAACATTAAACTGAGAGTCAAATGAGTATGACCCTTGATACCAAGTATTCACTAAGTCTGTTCTCAATAACACAGTTAATCCTTTTATAAGGGGAGGCTCATAAGAGGCTTTTAATGTGGTCACAAAGCGATAGGTTGTTGGTGTTGTTGGTGATAATCGA
>JBBAFS010000101.1:0-4347 GCA_041655255.1 Sphaerochaetaceae bacterium | reverse complement strand
ATGAGCTTGTGTAAAATGGAGCTCATACGGAAGGGTGGTATCTTGGATAACTAAAGAACACCCCTCTACATCACCAAGGCGCTTTAAGTTAGCCACTGCAGGAAGGTTATCTACTAAGATGGTAAAAGAGGGAGTGTTTTTAGCTAACTCTTTTTTAGCCATCACAAAAGGGATTGGACACGCCTTTTTTGTTGCATCTAATACAATACTCATCTCGAACCTACCTGATATGTGTTCCATTGATTCTCTATAAAAGCATCTAACGAGGTAATACCAATATCTAAAAGAAGTTTACACGTAGAGTCAAAAGCAAAATCGATATGCTCTTTGTTGTGGGCATCACTACTTAACAGAAGTGGAATATCTAAGACTTTACACATCTTTAGCATCTCAATTGAGGGGTAGACTTCAGTTAATGTCTTACGAGCAAGAGCCCCGGTATTGATCTCTAAGCGAGTGCCACGTTGTTTCACCTCTTTAAGAAACTGAAAGGTAAGCTCTTGATACCACTTCTCAGACGGGTCAAAGTAGCGATTGTTGGCATTTGGTTTTTTTATGAGATCACAGTGTGCAAGTACATCAACATCGTATTGTCTCATAAGTGCAATTTGCTGATCGTAATAATAAGCAACAAAGTCTTTTATATTCGAAGAGAAGTTATCTTGTAGTAGGGTATCAAATTCTTCAATGGGACCGTCAACGGTGAGATAAGAATCACTTAAATTGTGTTTAATACAATGAACTGCCCCAATGGTGTAATCAAGATGGTGTTCATACTCACTACCAAGTAGTTGTTGTGTATCATCAAGGTAATCAAATTCAAGTGAGAGATAGAGTTCAATCTTAGTAGAGTACTTCTCTTTAAGGCGAAACACCTCTTTTGCATAGATGATGAAATCTTCTTGTTTCATATGCCACTCATCAGGTGGAGATACCGGGGTGTGACAACTAAAACCTAAAGCTGTAAAGCCTTTTTCAATAGCTGTAGTGACATACTCTTCTAAAGGACCATTCCCATCATCCAAATAACAGTGAGTGTGGTAATTACTTAACGGCCACGATGTTTTTTCCATGAAAATAGCATACCTGTAATGGGCAATAAAGTTAAGAGTTCTTCCCTTTTATGTTTTATATGATTATAGTACAAAGAGAAACTACAGGAGGATACTCATGAGTCAAAGGAAATTACGTTATGCCATGGTCGGAGGAGGCCCTGGTGCAATGATTGGTACAGTACACCGTACTGTCAATCGAATTGAAGATCGAGCAACCTTGGTAAGTGGTGTTTTTTCTCGGGATCCAAAAGTAAGTAAAGAGTTTGGTAAGACATTAGGAATCGATGAAGATCGCTTATATAGCTCATTTGAAGAGATGGCTACCCAAGAGGCAAAAAGAAGTGAAGATCGAATCGACTTTGCAGTGATTGTCACACCAAATGCAACACACTATGCAGCAAGTAAAGCTTTCTTAGAAGCAGGCTTTCACGTGGTGTGTGATAAACCTCTCACCTTTGAAGTAGAAGAGTCGCAAGAGCTCTTAGAGCTTGCACAAAAGAATAATCTCTTATTTGGAGTCTCTTACACCTATTCAAACTACACAACAGTCAAACAAATTGCACATCTGATTGCCAGTGGTGCTATTGGAGATATCTTATACGTCAACGGAGAGTATATCTCAGAGTGGTTAGCAACCCGTGCCGAAGATAGTGGAAACAAACAAGCTGCTTGGAGAACCGATCCCGCTTTAAGTGGAAAATCTAACTCAGTGGGAGATATTGGGGTCCATATCGAAAACGTTGTTGCTACGATGACCAACTTACGTATCAAAAAGGTGAATGCCCGTTTAGATACCTTAGTTGAAGGACGTCTTTTAGATGATAACGCTACGATTATGATCGAGTACGAAGGGGGAGCGAAAGGACTTTATTGGACAAGCCAAGTAGCTATTGGGTACGGAAATGATTTACGAATTAGAATCATTGGAACCAAAGGCTCCATCGAGTGGCGTCAAGAAGATCCTAACTACTTCACCTTTGCTACCTTAGATCAACCAAAACAACGCTACTCTCGAGGACGAGAGATAGTCGATGAGAATAGTGAACACTTTAACCGTCTTGGAGACGGACACCCCGAAGGGTATTACGAAGCATTTGCTAACTTCTACCGAGGATTTATCGATTCGGTTGAAGAGGCTTTACAAGGAAAACCTGTCAAAGATATTAAGACCACCTACCCAACAGTTGTTGATGGGTTAAACGGCGTGAGATTTGTCGATGCATGTGTCGAAAGTTCACGTAATAACCAAGTGTGGGTTGAGTTGAAGTAGCTCATTAGCAATTCTTAAAAAGGTGGGGTATAATCAGAGGCACAGGAGTGGCCTATGCGAAACCCCACCTTTCGTCAAAGTTATTATGCAGGGTCGTGGTACCCATCAGAAGAGAAAGAGTTAACATCTCTTATCAAGAGCGAAGTTGATCGTATACAAATCCAAAAGGGTTCTCTTTCATATGGTGTATTTGCCCATGCGGGGCTTACCTACAGTGCTCGTTCATTAGCACACCTGTTTATGTACGACACATCCCACATCGAACAAGTTCTTATTATTGCCCCTTCACACTCAGCACTTATCCCATCTGACCAACTCAGTTTTGGCTCTTTTAGTGGTTATAAAACGCCACTGGGGACATTAGATAGTTTTACTACCAACTTAGAGAGTATTGGTCCTGATGTAACACGGGTCATTGAACAAGAACATGCTGTTGAGATGATTCTCCCTTTTGTTGCCTACTTACAACAAAAAGAGAAGAGACGTTTAAGTGTCGCAATGGCACTGTTATCACGTTTAAGTAGCCAACTCAAAGCCGATGAGATTGCAGATCTCCTACAAGAACATGTCGATTTAGAGACAACATTAGTAGTAGCCAGTAGTGACTTTACCCACTATGGTCGTCGCTTTGGACACACCCCCTTTGGCGCAAAAGTAGATGCCAAGGTGTTAGAGAGTGTGAAAGAAGACGATCTACATATAGCAACACTCCTCGAAAAAGGAAATACACAAAACATCTTTATGAATCAGTATCAAAGTAAACAAACTATTTGTGGCTTAGCCCCTTCTATCATCGTTAGTACCTTAGCAAAAAGAAATCAGAAAAAGGGGAGTATTGCTGATTATTACACATCAATTGATGTGACACGTACTTTAGAAGACGACTTTGTCGCCTATGCAACACTGTTATGGACGTAACAACTCAAAACCTCTTATTACAATTAGCTCGTCAATCAATAAAGGAGCAATTCTCCTCTTATCAAAGTGAGGTGTATCAATCACTTAAAAAGAGTCCTCCGCCTGAACTCACAATCCAACGTGGAGCTTTTGTTACGCTCACTACACGCTCTACAAACACACTCAGAGGATGTATAGGACATATTATCTCAAATGAACCGTTGTATGCGTTAGTGTACCGCCTAGCAAAAGAGGCCGCCTTTTATGATCCCCGATTTGAAGCAGTGCGTGAACGTGAATTAGATGATATTCACCTTGAAATCTCTGTTTTAACTCCTCCTCAAAAGGTAGATCACTACACCCTCATAGAGGTAGGGCGTGATGGTATTATCCTCACTAGCGGATATAAAAGGGCAGTATTTTTACCCCAAGTAGCGAGTGAACAAGGGTGGGATCTTGAAACAACGTTAGAACACTTAGCTCGTAAAGCGGGAATCTATGACTTTCACAAAATGAAAGAAGAGTGTACCTACGAGGTCTTTCAAGCGGAGATCTGGGGGGAGAAGTGAATAATCGTGTACGTTGTGATTTTTGTTATCACATGTGTCGTCTCAAAGAGGGACAAAAAGGGGTGTGTGGCACTCGAAAGCGAGTCGGGGATGCCATTGTTACTACCAATTACGGCCAAGTAGTAGCTTCTCACACTGATCCTATTGAGAAAAAACCACTCTATCATTTTTTTCCTGGGGAGATGACGTTCTCTTTTGCCCTTTTTGGGTGTAACTACACGTGTAAGTTTTGTCAAAACCACCACCTCAGTCAAAAAGAGAGTCCACTGTATCATCAACAATTTCCCACTATATCACCAAAAAAGTTAGTCAAAGAGATGGAAAACTCACAATCAAAGATTATGAGTTACACCTATAGTGATCCTGTGGTGTGGTTAGATTATGTAGAAGATGTAGCCACTGAAGTAAAACAGAGAAAAAAGTATAACAGTATGATTACCAACGGGAGTTTTTCCCCCTCTTCGTTACAAAGGATGCTCCCTTTAATCGATGCGTTTAACATCGATGTGAAAGGAAGTAACGACTTTTACAAAGAGTATAGTGGGGGAGCATTAGA
>JBBAFS010000100.1:0-4418 GCA_041655255.1 Sphaerochaetaceae bacterium | reverse complement strand
GCGAACACTTCTTTAACTCTCTACCCTAGTTTTGTTCATGACAAAGTGTTTTATATCCAAGATATTGATCGTATTTTCCGTGCATATAATCTTAGTGATGGAAAGTCAGTAAATAATGATATAACTATAGCTCTTAACAATGAGAAAGCAATTAAGAGTTTCTTAGTTGATAATGATGACCTTTATATCGGATATATTGAAATTGGACTGAAGGTATTTGATTTAGGTACTCAGCAATTTAAATAGGTTATTAAAAAAGAGCTCATTAAGAGCTCTTTTTTATTAGTCACGTCGTACTTCGTGAAGGATTTCTTTCACCTCTTCATCTTTGTATTGTTGATCAATCTCTTTGGCAGTGAGGCCGATGAATTCGTGGTTCATGTAGTGAATCCATGACTCATCGTCAATACTATCGAGAATGTGGATACGACAATAGTAATCGGGTTGAATAGGTAATCGTGGTTCAGTTTTGTAGTTGGCTACTTTGTAATCAAAGACAGCAACTTTAATATCTTCACGGGGAATCCCTTTAGCTAAGACTACCCCTACTAAGGCGTTCACTGTTTTACCTGTATCAAAGATGTCATCTACTATAAGTACTTTATCACCGGTACGTAAAAACTCAGGTGAATATGTCCACCCATCAATGCGTACCTCGTTTTCCATTTTCATATTCTCATACGAACGGGCAACTACTGCAGCGTAAAATACAGGACGATCTCCTGCTTGGTTTCTAATGAGTTTATAATACTCACTAAATACGTTTCCCATATACGCACCACCACGAAGAGAGACGTAGATAATATCTGGGACAAAGCCATCTTCTTTATGCATCTTGTGGACCAGCTTTAATGCTGAGTCTCGTAACTGTTCAGGACTTATAAACTCTTTTTTCATAGGCTCCTCTGTCGATTAATCGAGTTGTGTTAAAATGAGTATTCCATCTTTCGTGACAGCAATGGTGTGTTCCCAATGTGCTGATGGCTTTCTATCTTCGGTAATGACAGTCCAACCATCTTCTAAAAGAAGTACCCTCTCTGTACCTAAGTTAATCATCGGCTCAATTGCTAACACCATCCCCTCTCGAAGACGAGGATTAGCACTTCTTAGCCCTACATAGTTAGGAATCTGTGGATCTTCATGGATAGCTAAACCAATACCGTGACCACAGTAGTCTTTAACCACCCCATACTTATGGGCTTTGGCAAGTTCATAAATAGGTCGAGAGATATCATGTATTCTCGCTTTCTCTTTACCTGCTCCAGCAATGCCCTCATAGAGGCATTGCTGAGTTATGCTCACTAATTGTTCAACTTCAGCTGAAGCACTCCCTCCAGCAATGTGAGTTCGTGCTGCATCACTAAAATAGCCGTTTAAGTTAATGCCGATATCGACACTAACAACATCACCTTTGTTGATAATCTTTTTAGACGAAGGAATTCCGTGAATAACTTCATCATTCACCGATACACAGGCTGAAGCAGGGAAACCCATATAATTCAAAAATGCAGGTTTACCGCCTCTTTTGGTGATAAAGTCGTAGGTGAATACATCAATATCTTTTGTAGACATACCTACTTCAATAAAATCCTCAATCTCATCATGTAACTCAGCTAAAAGTTGGCAAGAGTCGTGAATGTATTTAATTTGGTCTGGTGTTTTAAGGGTGATCATGTAACTCCTTCCTCATAGAATCGAGAATTCCGTTTATAAACTTATAATTGACTTCACGACTATACTCTTGAGAAAGCTTTACCGCTTCAGTAATCACAACATGGTCGTGGATATCATCGGCATATAATAAGGTAAATATACTTAGACGTAAAATATTACGATCAATAATATCTATATTCTCTAACGGCCGGTTAATTGAAAACCGGCTAATAAGTTCATCTATTTGCTGTAGGTGTTCCAACGTCCCAGCTACAAGGTAGCGGGCATATAAAAGAGTCGACTGATCTATTTGTTCATGCTCCTGTTCAGTTAATGCTGGAAAGTCGGATGAGTGTATCCCCTCAGAGAGCTCACCATTAAAATCGAGAGCATATAATGAAGAGAGTGCTAATTCACGGGCTAAGTGTCGACCTTTCACTGCACCTAATCCTTTAATAAGATCTCTATTTTGGCAGATTCTTGTAATTGCTTCACAAGTTTCTCTATAGCTCTTAAATAGGCCACTTGTTGATTTCGGTTTGTTAAGGTCTGAATAATGTATTGACGTACAGTGGTACTCGATTCAGGGTTAATAGTATCAGTTAAAGAGAGTAATTTAGGTTCAGTGTGAATAGTCACTTTCACAATATGATATCCACCGTTCGATTCTAATACTCCTGATGGTTTTCCCAATTGTAATGAAAAGACATCTTCAAAGAATTTAGCTCCTAAGTACGAGCGCATACTATCATCATCATAGGCTAACCACCCAATATCTCCACCTTTTTTCACCGACTCTTTATCTTGGGAGTAACGAGGAACAAGCTCTTCAAATGTGTAAGTTCCATAGCGAAGCCAACGGGCTAATTGGTCCATCTCTTTTTTAATCTCAGCTTTGTCATTGTCTTTAAATGGGATAAAGATATGACTGAGACGAATAAGTTCTGGATTCATAAAAGAGGAACGGTTAGCTCTGAAAAATTCATTTATTTGAGCATCGGTAGGCCCATCAAAGTCTTCTATTTCACTACGCATCTTTCCACGTACATATTGATCTACTAAAGCTGACTCTTTCAAACTTTGCTTAAAGGAAGCTAAATCAAGACCATAATTATTTTTAATAATTGTCTCAAATTGTGCATCACTTATTTCTGTTCCAAGTTGTTGTTCTACATACGCTTTTTGTTGACGAACGAGTTGATTCACCTGACTTTCAGTGATGGCATACCCATCTCTTTCCGCTCCCTGTAACACTAATTCATCGTTTATTAAAATGGAGAGAATATCTTGAGGTTTAATCTCTTCCAATGAACCAGCTGCCTGTGCTTCAGCACGGTATTGGACCAATGCATCATTGAGTTCTTGCTCAGTGATCTCGGTAAGACGGATTAAATTAACTTTAGCTACAATGTCGGCTGAAAAGAGAGCGATTGGACTCAATGCAACGACGATTAATAGAATACTAAGTACTTTTCTGTACGACATGGTTACTCCTCGCTTACGAAATATGTAAGGTTTTACCTATATGCTGGGCATGACTTTGATGTGAAATGATATCACTTAAGGTTAAAAACATCCCCTGCTTTTCCATCACGTGCATCAATGCATGTAATGTTTTATAACGACGTAGTCCTTTTTTCACCATGAAGGCGAAACTACGTTTACTCCCTAATGATCCGGCCGTTTTCAAAAAGGCCTCAATTGATGGAGAGATTTTTCCACCAAAAAAAGAAGTAGGTGTACATCCGACTGCTATAAAATCGTATATAGAGATAATTTTTCCCTGATCGGTAACAGCATGAATAAGATCAACACTATGACCTTGATGTTCAATTCCTTTTGCTAAGGCAGAAGCAATAGAACGTGTCGAATCTGATTCATACACAACACATACTCTCATGTAAACCTACGTTAAATGACAATGACCGCATAGTCAACATGCGGTCACCATCTTATGTAATATCTAGCATAGAATAGCTTATTCAGCCCACCAATCTCCACTCTCTTGGTCGTGTTGGACCACTGGAACTGAATCCAAAAGCGTATCGGTAGAAGGGGTCTTGTTAATGATAGCTAACAAGATAGCCAACACTAAAAAGGAGGTCCCTAAGATCGCTGTTATTTTAGTCATCACGTTCCCACTTTGGGCTCCAAAGGTAGAGTCACTTCCCCCACCAAAAATACCACCAAGACCTGTACCGCCTTCACTTTGAATAGCGACCATAAAGATTAACAGTAGACTTGCAATGAAAAATAAAACTAGAAAAATTACACTAATGACACTCATTCGAGCACTCCCGTATTATAGGTTAAACAGCACAATTGGGGCGAACTGATCTACAGTCAATGAAGCACCACCAACTAATGCGCCATCGATATGTTCCATCGCCATAAGCTCTTTTACATTCGACTCTTTCACTGAACCACCATACTGTATAACGAGCTGTTGGGCAACACTTTCGCCATAGAGTTTTTCAACCTCAGAGCGAATAAAGGCATGTGCATCGTTAGCATCATCAGGAGTAGCTGTTTTACCAGTACCAATAGCCCATACAGGTTCGTAAGCAACAATGATCTTACTCATCTGTTCACTACTTACTTCGTTAAGACCTTTTGTGATCTGATTATGTAGTACCTCGGTAAGTTTTCCACCCTCTCGTTCTTCTAAGGTTTCACCAACACACAAGATAACCTCTAACCCCTCTTTGAGGGCTAAAAGTACTTTTGCATTAATGAACTCATCACTCTCTTTGTAGATGGTTCTT
>JBBAFS010000099.1:0-4453 GCA_041655255.1 Sphaerochaetaceae bacterium | reverse complement strand
CCCATGTATCACTAACCGCATCAACTCTACGTCTACTTCCTCGTTAAAATAAGCTGCATTCTGTCTCAGTTCATCAACACTGATGATGATATCTCCTAAAAGTGTTAATGAGTCTTCTTGTTGCACGAACAGATCTTCATCTTCTATTTGACTAAATGATAACACATCAGTTGTCTCATCAATATTACGATAGTTTTTATTTAACACTCTCATCTCTTTGTCTGTCACAAAAGAGATTGAAAGTTCATAAAAATCTAATTCTAAAAGGGAAAAGAGTTTGTGTACAGCCTTTTCCACCTTTTGGTGGTCAATGAATTGGCGTAATGACTCATCTGAGTAGGTTATTTCACACTCTATCATACATTAACTCTCATTCTCTTGGTGAGGATACTCCAACCGACGGTGGTGGCGTCCCATAAGCATTTGTACAAACAACTTACTGATACGATCGATATCAGTAAGTGAGAGGCGAGAGTCGACTAATTGTTTTCTTTCGATCTTACCCATCACAATGGCATTGATAATTTTTTCATAGTTTTTAACTGATGGCTTACGTACCGTTCTACTTGCTGCTTCTACCCCATCAGCTAACATCACAATTGCTGATTCAGGTGATTGTGGGATAATACCGTTATAAGAGTAATCTTCTTGTTTTACTTCACTGTGATTGCCCTCATCTTCAGCTGTCTTTTGAGCCTCTTTTAAGAAAATAGCAATCACATCATTTCCATGGTGTTCTCCAACGATATCAATCACTTCAATGGGCAATCGTGCCTCACGAGCTTTCTCAATACCTATTTTAACGTGGCTCTTAATAATAGCTACTGAAAGGGAAGCTTTTAAATCGTCGTGTTTGTTATCACCAGTTTGGTTTTCAATAAAATAATCGGGGTTCTCTTGTTTTCCAATATCATGATACAACGCTCCTACTCGAGCTAACAAAGCATCTGCACCAATTTCCTTTGCCGCCTGATACGCAAGGTCTGCTACGGCCATAGTGTGATTGTAAGTCCCTATGGCTACTTGGCTTAACCGTCTTAACACTGGAAGATCTCCGTATGCTAACTCTCTTAGGGCAAAAGGGGTTGGAAGGTTTCCAATATACTCAATAAGGGGAAGAAGCAGTGATACAGCTACGTAGGAGATACTTAAATTAGCACTAATAGCAATCACCGATTGGAGGGTATAAGAGAAGCCGTAACCGTTAAACAAGTTATTTAAAATAACTAAAAAGAGACCCGATGCGATTCCCAAAATCCATTGAAACACCATATCTAAACGACGAGTGACAAACCGCATCGAAAATATTCCTGTAAAGCTAATTCCTAAGATAAAAAAGAGGGTAAACTCATTTGAAGATGTCAGTAACATCGCATATGACCCAAGAAGTGACGCACTAACCATTCCTGCCCACTTTCTGTTTGTCATCAAAGAGAATAAGAAAGGGAATAAAAAGAGTGGTAAAAAAGGATCGTAGGAGATAAACCCTCTACCCATAACCTGAGAGAGAATCACAAACAAGAGTATTTGGCTCATCCCTATTCCTACTAAGAAAATCATCGTGTATTGATATAACCGTTTTGAGTGGCAAAAGATTGAGTACAATACATATAAAGAGCCGATGGTGACAATAACAACAAAGATAATTCGGGCAATCATCTCACCTAAGCTGTAAGAGGTTGCTACTAATTTCATTGCTTGAAGGGAGGCAACATCACGCTCTGAAATCACAAAATCTTGTGACAGGATATATTCTCCTTTCTCTACTTTAATGATTACGGGCTCCACATCGGCCATAGCGAGTGATCGTTGCTGGTCAGTGAAACTTTGGGAGTAAAAGATATTTGGTTGTAATACTACCTTTAATATATCATAAGCAACTGAGTTCACATCTAAATTCAACATATTTGCGGTGTGACTGACCAATAACTCAGCTTGCTGTACAGCAGCTTGTAAAGGGAGTATTTCAGCAAGTTGTTGCTCTTTGTATTGGTTCGAAGCCCCATATGTTTGAACTAAAATCGATTGATACCCTTCGTGTTGTACTTGTTGAATCTGTTCAGCAACATAGATTCCTTGTTGAATGTAGGTGTTTACCACCACCGAAATAAGTTCGTACAGTTGTCTTTGTTGCTCTTGGTCTAAACTTTGAATAATTATCTGAAGATGTTCGTGCTCTTTGTACATATGAGAGTCAAAAAGGGTATCTATGAGGGTAAGCATCCTTAACGACTCTAAAGAGGAACGATTGAAGTATGGTTTAATTGAGCGTGAAGCTTCTTCTATTGCTTGTTGAGTTGCTATCTCATCAAGGTAGTGAAAAGTCTCACTAGCAACGACATCCTGATCGGCTAATGATCCAACTTGGTAACGTGATTTTATATCGTCAGTGAGTAAGTTTGTCTTCTTTGACAACAACATGGGAACGAGAACAGCACTAACGATGACCAAAAGCGTCATAGCAATAAGAGCAATAGCTGAGCCCACAGTTGGCCCGAAGAAGTTACTCTTTAAGCGCGTCTTTTTCATATGCAGTAATTATCCTTTGCACCATTCTACTACGAACGACATCTCGTCGACTGAATTGGACCATAGCAATTCCCTCTACCTCATGTAAAATGCGCTGGGCATGAACTAAACCACTTTGGCGGCTTTTGGGCAGATCAATTTGAGTAACGTCTCCAGTGACGACGAATTGGGAGTTTTCACTCATCCGAGTGAGAAACATTTTCATTTGTTCAACAGTAGTGTTTTGTGCCTCATCTAAAATAACTGAGGCATTATTTAAACTTCGCCCCCTCATATAGGCTAAAGGGGCAACTTCAATAGCCCCGTTGTCTTCTAATTTTCTAATAATAGCAGGTGGCACCATGTACTCCATAGCATCATACAGCGGACGAAGGTATGGACTGATTTTTTGAGTAAGGTCTCCTGGTAGGTAGCCTAAACTCTCTCCAGCTTCAACAACAGGACGAGTGAGTACAATTTTTTGTCTTTTACCTGAAAGAACATCGCTAAGTGCATGAGCGATTGCTAAGAAGGTTTTACCAGTTCCTGCAGGACCTATAGCGAATGTGAGTTGAGAGGTACTCATCGACTCTATGAGCAGGCGTTGATTTAACCCTTTTGGATAAATGTGTTTTCCACCTACACTGATACGGACATCTCTCTCTTTTTGGATAAAGGTTTGAGGAGGAGATTGTCCCGATTCGGTCAAAAGTGCCTGGTATTCCATGAAAATCTCTACTTCACTGATATCTTCTCGATGTAAAGAGAGATATTGAAGTCGTTTCATAAGAGCTTCAAAAAGGTCTTCTGCTGACTCTTCTCGAGATTCACTATCGTGATAAGTAATGCTATTACCATGAACATATAGTTGCCCATTAAGAAGCAATTCAACGTATGGGACATTCCGGTCATTCGCACCACATATTCGTTGCATTTGTTGCATGTGGTCAAATACTATCGTACTACTCATTACTCTCCTATCTGCTGAAATTACAGAGTTAAGTCGTATTCTCGATCGACTTTCATTTCTGGAATAATCTTCCACTGTACAAAAATGGTAAATTTGGGAGACCATTTCCATTCAGAGTCCGATAATACTACGCTTGCTTGATATTTACAATGGAGATCCCAGTCTCTCATATAGTGAATAAGATCTACTTCGATCGATTCCATAGTAAACTGACTCTCTTTTTGACCACTTCCAAAAAGGTCAAAAGAGGCTAACAAATCGCCAAAGACATCGCTGAAATTCTCGTATCGATGAAAACCTCTATTTACACTACTAAGTGAGATATCGAGATCAATAAATTCGGCAATTGAAAATAATAGATGAGTCTTAAAGCTAAACAACGAAGACCCTTTATCCCAAAAAGAGTGACGATAATTTACATCAAAAAAGAGCGATAATGAGATTCTATGTTTCCACCACGTGTAGGTAACTGTATCGATGTACAAAGAGCTATCGAGGATATCGAATTGAAACGCATCAATAGGACCACTTCCTTGAACACTTACCGAGGCCCATGGAACTGATGCAGACAAGGAGAGTTGAGTAATACTTTTAGTAGCGAAGTCGTAGGTAACATGTTCTGATAACTGAGCATACTTGTGACCTAATGAGAGGGCAAGCTGAGACTCAATGTTCAGTGGATCCAGAGGTGATACAGAAGGCTCATACATAGACCATCTGTAAGTAAGTGTCTGTTTAGTATCAATAAGAGAGTCATCTTTGTACTCGAAGGTGATGATAGTGTCATCGTGGATAACATTACCTTGATGTTCTTGTTTTAAAGCGTGTGAAGCACTGAGACGAAGATGGCGAAACAAGTAAGTCAACTTTGGAGTAATAGTTAACTCTTTTGGAGGAAGTTGAATTCTCATTGAAGGTCTTATAACGTGTTCCCCAAAACCTAAAGAGTATTGCCATTGGATAAAATGGCGACTG
>JBBAFS010000098.1:0-4612 GCA_041655255.1 Sphaerochaetaceae bacterium | reverse complement strand
TTAATGGCACTCACAAAGCGAAGAAATAACAAAGGGAGAGATCAATAAAGAACTCTCCCTTTTGTGTGTTTGTATCACCTACTCTACTTTTGTAGTACCCATACAGCTCCATGTCCTTTTCCATCACCTCGACATGGCGGGAAGCGTTTACCTACTTCCATTTCGACTTCTTTATCTTCGTGTTCGCTACACACATACGTACCAGCTTGTGTACACGTTAAGCCGGTTCTTGTGGTAATGCCATCATCTTCTTCTTGAACTACTGAAGGTTTCTTCTCCTCTTTCACAACAGGTGCTGGTGTAGATTTCTCTCTACACAAGCGAATAGAAGTTCTCCATACAAGGGCTAATATCACTAACAAGAGGATAATACCAATAATAGAAACTACGACATTACCGATTAAAGTTAAGGCGATAATAAAGATAACGACTAAAACAGCTGTGTATATCAGGGATTTTTTCAAATGTTGATCCACGGTTTGGGACCTCCTTTTTTTATTCGTCCATGAGATGCACAATCTGTAAGAGTAATTTCGGAATCATGAACGCACTATAATTAACATACGACCTTTACAGTGCTTTGACAAACGTGAGGCCACCGAAATAGTTGGTGGCCTCTAAAAGTGTTAATTTACACTACCTCTGGTTATGTTTAACCATATATTCGGTAAGTGCTTCGTCTAAGCCTCTACCGTACATCACAATCGGTTTATCTAACATGGTGTAACCATCACCACCAGCTGCCATAAAGTCGTTAGTAGCAAGGCGGTAGGTAGCATTACGATCGACAGCTTTTCCATCAACAAACAAGCGTTTAATTCTGTTACCAGGGTCACTAAATCGGCTATATACGATTTGTAAGTTTGCTGTTTGTGGGAAACCACCGTTGGTCTCTGGTAGCACTGAGTATCCCCACTCCATAGCGTCATACAGATCTTGACCGGTTACTTCAATCATCACCACTGTGTTGTTAAATGGTAATACAGAGATGATATCTCCACGGGTAACATTTCCTGCTTTAATAGAGGCACGTACTCCTCCACCATTAGTGATTGCCACATCAGCACCAGTTGCTTCTAACATAGCTTGAGCAACCATGGTTCCTAAGTTCGTTGGTCGAGTTCTATTTGTCTCACGCTCTCCATCTAAGTTGATAGGAGTATATGCAACAACTTCTTGAGTGACCGAAGTTAACAAAGCTTTTTGTGAAGCGATGTAAGAAAGTACTTGTGGATCTTCAGGGACGGTTGTGATTCCTGCCCATTGGGCTAATTCACTTGTTGAAGGATCTTTGACTTCTTCTTCGGAAATTAAGAATGCATACTCATCGACTACTTTTTTATTTCGAACACTGATTTCGACAACACCAACGTTCTTCATATACTCACCAGTTGAGACAATGAGTGTATCACCAACACGGTAGCCGTTTGGTAATGTGGTGTGACTATGTCCATCAACGATTAAGTCAATACCATGGATGTTGTTCGCAACAAATTCACTGTTCATACCGTACGATCCATCTTCATCGAGTCCTAAGTGGGCTAATAAGATGACATAATCGGATTTAGAGCGAACTTCATCGACTAAAGCTTGTGCGCCATAAAGGACTTCATCACTAGCAAATGAGAGACCTACTACGTTTTTAGGGTGAGTCTTAATTTCGGTATCTGGAGTTGTTGCTCCAATGACTCCGACAACAAACCCATCAAATGAGTAGAGTTGATATGGTTGGAATACCATATTTCCATCTCTATCAAGAATATTAGCAGAGAGGACTCTGAGGTTTGTATTCTCTTCAGCAAAGCGAGCTGCTTCAACTAAGCGCTCTTGACCGTAGTTAAACTCGTGGTTTCCAGGAACCATTGCATCATAGCCTAACATCGTTAAGAGCATAAATGAGGTTTCACCTTCAAAGAGGTTCGTTAACAGCGTTCCGTGAGAGACGTCTCCTGCATCAAGTAGGAGGATCTTATCGGTAATAGCTCTTCCCTCTTTAACTAAGGTTGCAAGTTTTGGATATCCAATACCCTCATCTCCCTCAATTCTTCCGTGAACGTCGTTGGTGTGAACAACATACAGATCAAAGTCTTTGTCGCTTCCACTCGATTTAACGATCACATCTTTATCAACAACAATAGGGGCAGGAGCAACTACTGGTTCTACTGCAACAACAACTTCCTCTTTCACAGGTTCTGCTTTAACAACAGGAGCTGGTGGAGGGGTGGTTGCACGAACGTAGTCTGCTTTCACCGAATCGATATAAGCTTGTACTTCAGGATGAGCAGGAACAAAATCAATTCCAGCCCATGAAGCTAAAGCACTTCGTTCAGGATTATTCACATCCATTGCGTTGATACGAATAGGAGTGACGCTGGTGGCTTTGCCACGAGAGACACTCACTTCTACAACACCTACACTATTGAGGTGACTAGTTCCACCGACGATAGTGGTATTGCCAACTTGGCGACCACTACCAGATACCATGGCATCTTTACCGTCGATAATAAGATCAATTCCATCGATGTTTTCTGCAATAAAGGTGCTGGTGATTCCATCGACATTACCAATGCTTCCTAAAAGGACAACAAAGTCGGCTTCTTGACGTACAGCATCTACTGCCCATTGGGCGTTTTCGATGATCTCGTCACTTAAGAAACTGAGTCCTTCTGTATTTTTAGGTGGAGCAGTAACTCCAGCAACTGCAACGACAAAGCCGTTGAAATCATACAGTTGGTAGGGTTGGAACACCCACTCCCCTTTAGGACTGAGGACGTTTGAACTTAATACTTTGATATTGGTCAGCTCTTCAGCTAAAGAGGCAGCTTGAATGAGGTAGCCTGCACCATAAGCAAAATCTGCAGGACCAGGTGCTACAGCGTCATAGCCTAAAGCATCAAAGAGCATTGCAATTGGCTCACCCATTAATCTTTCGACAACAGCACTTCCACTGAATGCATTACCTGCATCGAGTACTAATGTGTAGTCGCTTAAGGAGCTACCAAACTCTAAGCCTGTGGCGAGTTTTGCAAATCCGATACCTTCGTCTAAAGATCCAAGGATATCATTTGTGTGAGCAATGTAGATATCGAAGTCTGTGACTCGATCTTTTGCTTTCACGATAATATCGGTGGGAGCTTCTTTTCCTTCAACTTCGGAAGGGACGAATACTGGGACCACTGGAATCAGTGGTGCTGGTTCTTCTACTACTGCCACGACTGCTGGGGGGGCAGCAGGAACCACGACTGGTACGGTTGGTTCAATTACTTCAACTTTAGGTGTCGTCTGACAACTAAAGAAAGAAAACACTACCATTGAAACCAGTAAAATAGTGATAAGACTTTTTGAAAGATGTTTCACTTGTTTCCTCCTCTCGGATAACGTTACAAATCGAAATTACATTACTATCATAACACACTTATTTTGTGACGGTAACATAATTGTGTTCAAATGTATTTTTCCTTAACCATACCTTTGATTGAGGTAAAGCTCTTATAAAAAGGGCAAATAAAAACCTGTGACAGATTTTACCACAGGTTCTCACTTAATGAATGTATTAATTACATTAATTCTTTTGGCTTACGTGCTGTATTACCGCTTTTCTCACAGTAAGCAACGTGACGAAGTTTACCGTTCTCAAAGACAGATTTCATTTTAATCACTCCGCCCCAACGACTGGTTAGTACTTTATCTGCTCCACGACGAGCGTTTTTTGAAATTCCACCACTCATATATCTATCCTCCACTTAACGTTTCAAACACTATTATCAGAATCCTACTATACCAAAACTCAAGATGTTGGTCAAAGGTCAAACGCTCATCATCAAACTCTTTGTGTGATTGTCACTGTGAGCAGTTAGATATACATTACAAAGGTATGAAGCAAAAACGCTCTTGGTTGCAAGAACTCTATTTATTACCGACTCATCTATATAGATTAATCATCTCCCCTTATATCCCCCGTTCTTGCATCTATAGTCCATCGTGTAGTGCCTATTTGGTTGAATCTGTTCGTAAGCATGGCATTTTTAAAGGCAGTGCACTAGGTTTTGCTCGTATTGGAAGATGCCACTCTTTGTTTATGGGAGGCTTAGACCCAGTACCAGAAGAGTTTAGCTGCACAGAAGTAAAAAAAGGGTATACCATCTTTAGAAAGAGCAAAAAGCATTCAAAGAAAAATTCTTCAAAAGAGGATTACTGAGCAATATCTTTGACAAACGTTATTAATACTTTTAATGCATTATCGTTATGTCCCCCTTCGGGGATGATGATATCGGCAAACTCTTTGGTTGGTTCGATAAAACTAAAGTGTCCTGGTCGCACCACTTCTAAGTATTGTCGCACTACTGACTCTACGGTTCTTCCTCGTTCACTCACATCCCGCTGTAATCGTCTAATGAAACGAATATCATCAGGGGTATCTACATAGAGTTTTAAATCCAGTAAATCACGAATAGTTTTATCGTGTAAGATCATTAATCCTTCAATAATCACTAAAGGACGTGGGTTTACTACGATTGTCTCTTCTTTTCTTCGGTGGTGGACAAAATCATATTGAGGCATCTCAATAGATTTGCACTGCTTAAGTAGAGAAAGATGTTCATAGAGTAATTGT
>JBBAFS010000097.1:0-4778 GCA_041655255.1 Sphaerochaetaceae bacterium | reverse complement strand
TCCTTATCAAGAGCTTTAAGACGCTCTTTAATTGCTACAATTTCTTTCTCTAATAACTCAGAGCGCTGTTCTAAGAGTGCTTTTTCATCAAAAGCAGACTCAACACCAGGATAGTAACCATAATTCATCCCCATCCCGTATCCAAAGCCACGCCCTCTTCCTCTTCCTTGTCCAAAGCCCATACCTGGCCCTCTTTGAGTGACATAACCAGGCTGAGGATAACCGGCACAATAACCCATACGACGACCTGTAAGAGGTCCCATTCCAAATCTTCCTGTTCTATCTCCAAATGGCATAATAGTCTCCTTTAATAGATTTCATCTTTGTGTTGGTGGAAAAACCGTTGTCTTCCACGTCCTCTTTGTAAGCCACGATTACGCCTTCGGTGTCGGGGACATCTTCCACCGGGCATAGAGAACATCTGATGCCTCAGTGATCCACGACTCCAAGCGTACAGCACATCTTCAATATCTCCTGAAACAAACGAATCAATCTCAAAACCTTGTCCGTAGAGGGCCTCCTCTAGTGGCCTACTTATTGCTCCACAAATGAGTGCATCAACACCATGTTCTTTTAGCAGGTGAATTCTTTGATGCATATCATCGGTGTCGATGTTTAGGTATGTAATAATTCGTATTGGCTTTCCATACCCTTCACTCTCGGCTAGCGCTATACTCCGAGAAGCATCGAACAGTGGAGAAATTCGTCCATTGTAGTGTGCTATTGCGACTCTCATACTTACAATAGAGCAATAAGCATGCCAACAGAAAAGCAAAAAATAGGTAAAATATAATAACTGTTTTCTTAGAAAGGAATTATACTAAATTAAAGAGAAATAAGAGAGTACATCATCTACACGTAGAATCAAGAGAGTGTCGCAAATATGCGACACATTAAAGAGGAGATATTCGCATTAATGCGACACGTTGATTATTGAATGTGATACGCTTCTATCTTCCGATACAGTGTTGCTCGGTGCATACCAAGCTCTTTTGAAGCAAGGGTAATGTTATTATTGTGTTTGTTAAGTGCTTCAACAATAAGTTGTCGCTCTAAGGCCTCTTTAGCCTCTTTGATATCTGAAGGAGCACTTTTTGATTGTTGTACATGTTGAGCTATCTCAATGGGAAGATCTTCAACAGTAATCTCCCCACCTTGGCTTAAGACGACCGATCGTTCAACAGTGTTTTCTAACTCTCGAATATTTCCAGGCCACGAGTAGGCATAAAAGGCTTGAAAGACAGCCGAAGAGAAATCCGCAATGCTTTTGTTATTAAGGGCGGTGTATTGACTCAAGAATTGGTGGGCTAATAGTGGAATATCTTCTTTACGATCTCTTAGAGGTGGAATTGTTAAAGAGATAATATTAATGCGGTAATAGAGATCTTGTCTAAATGTCCCTTTTTTCACCATCTCTTCTAAGTTTTTATTAGTCGCACAGATAATACGAGCATCAGTTTTCTCACTTCTTTGAGACCCCAGTGGTTCATACTGTCGCTCTTGAAGTACTCTTAGCAGTTTCACTTGCATCGAAGATGAGATATCTCCAATCTCATCTAAAAAGAGTGTTCCCCCTTGGGCAAGGGCGAATCGTCCTTTTTTATCTTGATCGGCTCCAGTAAATGCCCCTTTTTTGTAGCCGAAGAGTTCACTCTCTAACAAGGTATCTGGTAGGGCTCCACAGTTTACTGCAACAAAAGGGCCCTCTTTCTGATTACTGCAAAAGTGGATAGTACGAGCTAATACCTCTTTACCAGTTCCCGACTCTCCAAGCACTAAGACAGTGGAAGTACTATCTGCTACTGGAGGCACCATACTTAAGATTTTTTGCATGGAGGCACTATTACTTTGCATCTCACCAAAGCGCTCTCGTGCTCGCAATTTACGAAGCTCTTCAAGCTCACTTAAATCACGGAACGTTTCAGCTCCACCGATGACATCTCCCTCTTTGTTGTGAATTAATGCTGTTGAGACACTAATGGGTATTCTCTTTCCTTCTAAGGTGACGATATACCCACTTTGGTTAATAATAGTTTTTCCTGTGTTAAAGGTTTTTTCTAAAGGGCAGCTTCCTTCACACATATTGGATTTAAAGACTTCAGAGCACCGTAGGCCAATAGCGTCTTCACGCTTTATTCCTGTGATATCTTCTGCTGCTTTGTTAAAACTCGTAATGCGGAACGACTCGTCGATGGTAAATACACCATCGCTAATACTTTCGAGAATCGTGTCATGGGCTACGAGTTCAAATTTCTCATCCATCTATATAATGTAACACAATCTAAGCTCAGGAAGAAGAAGCACTCAGAGGCGGTCCTCTTTGATAAAGTACTCAGGATAAGCTTGAAGTAAAATCTGTTGATCACACATCACATGATCCAAGTGATCAGTTAAATGAATCTTAGCTGTTCTACAATCACTTCTTTTAATGGATTCTAAGATATTACGGTGATCGCAGATAAGCTCTTCGGTATTAAACATTTGAAGACGGAGCATCCGCTCTCTCATAAAGTGGGGCATATAAAAGCTCATTGCATCAAAGACAGTCTCTTTGCGACATGCGGTGAATAAGATACGGTGAAATTCATTATCCTTTAAGAAAAAACCAATCATGTCTTGCTCTTTAGCACACTCTTCTTGTTCTTTAATATTTTGTTCTAGTTGTGCATGATGTTCATCCGTGAATGACTTACACGCTAATTCTAGTAACACTAACTCAACCGTTTCACGTAAAAATCGTCCTTGCTCAACGAGTTGTCCATCCATCAAAGCGACACGAGTCCCTCTTTGAGGATAAATTTCAACAAGTCGTTGCCGACACAACTCTAAGAGTGCTTCACGTACTGGGGTTCTACTTACATCTAGTTCAAGGGAAATTCTTTTTTCTTCAATCACTTCGCCAGGTTTCATCTGTAAAAGGAGAATATTTCGATACAACTCTCTGTATGCATACTCTTTTGCAGACTCTTCATCATTTCTTTTTGAATATGGAATAAACGGCATAGAAGTCTATCCTCCCGGATAATATTGAGGGGGTTTTACATGTCCCGCTACATATATATTACCATGGAAGAATGATTTAGCACAATAGCAATAATTTCTTATCGATACAAATTTAGCGTTAAAGCAGGGCTAAAGTAGCCTCTGCCACACGATTCATCTGTAACACAACTTCTCTTTTCCATGTCTCGTCGATGAACCCTGCATCGCCACTGTGTATTCCACTAGCCCAGTTAATTGAGTAGACTAAAGCAGCACATCGAATGTCAACTTCTTTCAAAAGTGTCACTTCAGTTGCCATTGTCATGCCAACATAATCACATCCCCAACTTTTAAAAAGTCTTATTTCACTTGGTGTTTCTAATCGTGGTCCTTGTGTCGATACGTAGGTCCCCCCAAGAGCGAGGGGAATATCAAGTGCTTGTCCTTGTTCGAATAAGAGTTGACTCAATTTTTTATCTAATGCTTCATCCATTGAGATGTGGCGCACATCTTTTTGATCAAAGAGTGTTGAAGCTCTTCCACCAAAACTCATATCGATAAAATCACTCGCTATGCCTATAGAACCAGGACGAAGAATATCGGTTATTGAGCCTACGGCATACAATCCAATGACATTTTTTACCCCCACTGCCTCAAGAGCCAGTGCGTGAGCACGATACGGAATTAAATGAGGAGCTAATGAGTGATCTTCTTTATGACGAAGTAAGATATAGACGATATTACCTTCGACCTCTTTTTTATAGAGAGTGACATCACCGTAGCGTGTGGTAACAACAACTTTTGTTGCTTTATTATCAATGAGGGTGTAACACCCTGTTCCACCAATAATTGCTTTACTCATATCTCTCTCCTATGTGTAGATGTTTTTGATATTCTCTTTTGTGACAATCCCTTTTGGGGTAATAATACCAGTGACTAACGTATTGTCTATGACATCAAATGAGGGGTAATACCCTTTCATTGTTTCACTTGTCGTTCTTCTACCTAAACACTGAAGAAGTTCTTCGCCATCACGCTCTTCTAAGATGATTGATGAAGCATCCTCTTTTGAGGTATCGGGGCTCATAGCAAATGGGTAATACGGAATGTTGTAATATGATGCACTTATAGCGTTTGCTAAGGTGCCTACTTTATTAACAACTGTCCCATCCATAGTTACTAAGTCTGCCGCTGTCATATATAGATTCACCTTCCCCTCTCTCATAATATTCGCTCCCATCCCATCAGTGATTACTCTTACATCGATACCTACTTCTTCTAACGAAGGGGCACTGAGACGAGATCCTTGTAAATAAGGTCGAGTCTCAGGAACATAGACAATGCATCTTTTTCCATCTCTTTGTGCTTTGATTACTGAGAGAATAAATGAGTGTTCGGCGAAACAAGTTGTTAAGATGCCACTACCATCTTTTATGAGAGAAGAGCCTAGATCACTGAGAGTGTCATAGACTTCATCGTACTGCTTTTCAATATGATTCACGATTTCATCGACATAGGAGACAAAATCCCCTTGGTGGGTAGAACCAACACTGGAGCAGTGAAACCACTGAGCTATCTCTCCAATGGCCCTTTGAAGTGTTCGTGCCATAGTTGTGTTTGTAGGACGAGCTTGTGTTAACTGTTTTTGTGCATACAGCAGATGAGAGAGAACTTGTTTACTATCTCCCTCTTGGTGGGCAATCCATCGTAAGGTGGTTAATGCCACTTGTAAGGGCCCTCCTCCTTGGGTGACCATCTCTTTAATAGCTAAGGCGATCTCTTCTACATTCTCACAA
>JBBAFS010000096.1:0-4782 GCA_041655255.1 Sphaerochaetaceae bacterium | reverse complement strand
TCTTAGCTCATTGTACTGGTTAAATTGGGGTGTTGAAAATGCAACTCCTAATGCTGCACCTCTGAAAAAGTCGGACGGATCTAAGACCAACTCATTGGTATCATAGGTGAGTCTAAAAAGTGAGTCACTCATCAAAGCAATTGAGAACCACTGATACGATAGCAACATTCCAAAGCCTGAGACAAAAGCCTCATCATCACTAGAAAGTGATCTATATCGTTCTAAGTAGGTATTAGCAATATAATCTCGGAAAGGGGAAGTGCTACGTACTTCAACTTCTCTAAAGGTCTCCCCTCCTCCTTGGGCAAAGATTCCAAAAGAGAGAGCTTTTATTCCATAGCTCGCTGTAATTTGTATTCGAGAGATATTACGGGCAATAAAATTGAGATGGTTATCCTCAACGGTCCTCTGAGTAAGAACATTCGCTAGTCCTAAAGAAAGAGAGATATAGCGGTTACTAAACAGGACTTCAGCTTCAGCAACTGGACTTTGTAACCAACTCACTGGATCTGTTGTGTGACTGCTGGTTGTTGCTTGTTCACTAAACCGAGTTGCAACTCGAAATAGTGGTTCTTCTAAGCGAAACAACACTGCTGGGTTTTTTGGAAATGCTCCATGAAATTCATCAAATGCGATTCCACCTGATCCCATACTAGTGGTGCGAATATCACTGAAGCGATAATCCCGCATCTGATCAACTTGGGCACTTAGTGGTAATAGCGATGTGATAAAAAGAGCAACAACTAACAAACATGTTGCTGTTTTATTGTTCATGTGTAACACATGCTCCTTCTGTTCTTTTGAACCTTCATGAGATCTTATGTAAGTACATGAATAGACCTCTTACATTCTTATTGTGTGTTATAAACACTGATTGATGAGTTAAGTATCATCTATTTGCCATGTTTTGTATATAAAAGAGAGCACCTCTCTTTCTTTAGTGTCAAATTTGCCTCTTTCACACATGACCACCATTAAAAGAGATAAGACTCTTTATGAAGAAAAAACTCTTCATTCAAAGATGATCGACTCCCTCCGGGTGCATCTATTTTTGACTTTGGAACTTAGTGTTTATCTTGGTGCTTATCTTAGTGCTTTTGTTGGTGTTGTATGAGAGTAGTGAGTCTTTGTTTAAGAGAAGAAGAACTGAGGTTTTCAATAAGAGAAGTGAGAGTATTACTCGTAGAGTGACGAACAAGGTGATCTATCTTTCGGTTAATAAAACGTCTTTCTCTTAAAAGGAGGGATGGTGTATCTAAAGCATCTACAAGAAGGGAGAAACTATAATCATCGTCTTTGACGATGTTTGTTTCTAAGAGAGTTATGAGTTGCTCAAATTCACTTAAAGGGAGAGAGAGTAGTTGTTGTATTGGAAGTTGAGGATCTATAACAACAGAACCAATCAAAGTAAGAGGCGAGATATCACCTTGTAAGGTAAATGTAAAACCCAAAAGATGATCAAGTCGATTAAAAAGCGTAATTCTTTCTAATGATTCATCAGTAGTTAATGAGAAATTTTCAGCTTTACCAGTAATGTAGAGATTCTCAATACGTTTATTTCCTCTAGGTGTTTGGATTCCTCCACTATTTGGTCGATACAGGGGGAGGACTTGAACATGTTTATCTCGTAGTGATAAAAGCTCCAGCAATCGATCGGGTGATACAATGCCGTTTTCTGGATAGCTTAAGACAATGTGACGAGCATCACAGTTGTTCAGTAAATTAATCAAAGCACGATCGGCATGTTGTAATGAACAATATTCACTATAGTAATCTCTCCAATCACTACGAATGCCCCCTTTTTCACGTAACGCCCCTTTCTCATTAAGCTTTTGAGATGGGGTATACCCATCCCAAACGGTGATGGTATGTAAAAGATGATACGCACTAGAGATTTGTTGAACCTGAGAAGGAGGATCAAGGTAGATGATGTCAGCTGGGTGGTGTGTTACAAACTCATTGGCATCACCAAGATACATTTCAGAAGGGACTAAAGAGCCCTCACTTAAGGTGGGGACACTCAGAGTCATAAGCTTATGTATTCTTGAACGTTGTGTGTTCAAAGTTCGATTGAACGAACTAAAATTTCCTGAGGTGTTTGCTTTACGAGTCACTTCGTACAAAAGAGCGACTAACAAAACCCTTTTTTCATCCTCGGTAATACTCCCCTCTTCAAAGGAGCGCTCTATTTCATGTCGTACGGCATCGATAAAACGGGCATTACGAGGGGTGAAAAACAATCTCTCTTGATCCGGGTTATAAGAGTGATCACTTTTGGGTGCGTAATACCGACTGATATAAGGGTGAGGCAAATTGTGTTGTTCAGAAGCGTAGTGCCCTTCATAATTCAACATCGAGATATAGGCATCTACTCCACCGTGGAGGTGAAACATTTTTTGTAGATCATCCTCACTTTGAGTGAGGTAGAGTTTGTTTGTTTCATATAAAAATGGGAGTAACTCATTAGCAATAACTTTAAAGCCCATCATTCGGGCTTTACGACTTACACTTCCTGAGCCACAAAAAGGGTCAACAAAAACCTTATTCTTTGGTCTAGGAAACAAATGAGAGAACACCATCTGTAGTTGGTCGGTGACAAGACGTTTACTGCCGATGATTGGAAGAAGTTTATCTGTCTCATATGTAGGCAAAAAAGTCGAAATACCAATCTCCTTGTCAATCGATATGAACACTGTTACGATGCTCGTAACAAGGCCATCTGATGAAAAGAATATCAACGATATGGACAAAAAACAACCTTACCTCTGCATGCAAAATCCGTGGTAGTGGAGATCCATTCATTGAACATATCAGCTTTAACTCAAAAGAGATAAAAGATCATACCCTCTTTGTTGCCTTTGAAGGGACAGTAGTAGATTCACACACCTTCATTGATGAAGCCATTGAACACGGAGCTGTAGCAATCATTCACTCTCAATCGTTAAAGTCCTACGATGAGAATCTTTGTTACATCCAAAGCCCACACCCACGACGAGTCGCCTCTTTTATTGCCTCTTCGTTCATTTCATCACTTCCTTCAACCATTGTAGGAGTTACAGGGACAGATGGGAAATCAACCACATCTGATTTTATCTATCAGTTGATGGATATGATTCATGTTCCTTGTGGTCTTTACAGTAGTATCAGTATCGACGATGGTAGTGGTAAAAGAGCCTCTACTGATCAACACTCAAGTCCAGAGGCGTATGTATTATATCCATTTTTAGAGCAGTGTGCACTTCACTTGTGCTCTTGTGTCATTGTAGAAGCTACCTCTATTGCCCTCTCACATAACAGTTCACGCTTCATTGATCTCACGTTTCATGGAGCTGTGTTTAGTACCATCAGTAGTGATCATCTTAATTACCATAACAACCTTGAATCCTACGTCGATGACAAACTCAATCTCATAAGACAACTCGATACAGAGGGTTTTGTCGCTATTGATGCCAATCATAGCTATATTGATACCATTACTTCATTAGTTTCTTCTTCTCAAAAGGTGTATCTCTATGACACAGAAAAAAACAATACTGATGTCGATATCTCTGCCACGTTGATAAAACGCTCATTTGAGAAACAAACACTCTTAATTAAAGAGCACCACACTGGAAGCGAACACATTATCACTCTCCCTTACGGACAAAGTTGTTATATCGATAATGCTCTTGGTGCTTTATTAGCAGTTCACGCTATCACGTGTACCCCTTTAATTGAGTTAATACCTTTGTTATCTCACTTACAACCAGTAGAGGGTCGTCACACGATTATCACCACAACGAAGGGTGTCACAATTGTGATTGACTATGCTCATACCTACGACTCTTTCGAAAGAATATTTCGTCATGCTCAATTGTTTTATCCCAAAGAGAAGATTATTGCCCTTTTTGGGGCAGCGGGCGAGCGTGATAGAACAAATAGAGTTCAACGTTCTCGCTTAGCACCACAATACTGTGGTACTATTATCCTCAGTGATGAAGACCCTTATCGTGAAGACCCTTCTCTTATTGTAGAAGAGTTAGCACACCACATTCGTCAAAGTGGACACACATGTGATGTACATATAATCCCCAACCGTAAAGAGGGGATTCGTAAGGCCTTAGAAATTGCTCAAAGTGGAGATCTTATATTACTTCTAGCAAAAGGGCACCAAAGATCGATTACCTATGCCAATAGAGAAGAGCCACATCATGAGGTAGAAGTAGTTCAATCACTATTACAGGAGATGTAGTACAGATGAGAGTAGCACTATTGTATGGAGGAGCATCGCCAGAACATGCCATTTCATGCCGTTCGGCAAAAACTATGTATCAAGAGTGCCGTAAAGAGGGACACACAGTGATTCCCATTGGCATCTCTTTGGATGGAAGATGGTCAATTCAACAATTAGACCCAAATAATCTTCCCCTTGAATTACCTACCGCCTTTATTGAAAGTAGTGAAGTCTCACTGATCCCTTCTCGTGGTCTGTTTGTCAATGGTGAACAACTCAAAATTGATGTCTGCTTCCCTGTTACCCACGGCACTCAAGGAGAAGATGGGATGATTCAAAGTCTTTGTGAATTAGCCCACCTTCCGTATGTGGGAAGTAATGTAGTTACAAGCGCACTGTGCATGGATAAGTTTTATACTAAAACAATTATTCGTTCTGAACACATTGCAACTCTTGATGCACGATGTATCACCTACAGTGAATATTCAGATACAGATTTCGTATCTGATTTTGCCCATGGAGTGTTACAAAGTTTAGGAAAAGATCTCATATTCAAACCAAATGATGGG
>JBBAFS010000095.1:0-4836 GCA_041655255.1 Sphaerochaetaceae bacterium | reverse complement strand
ACTTTGTCCATCACAGTAATCAGGGGCAGTATCGAAATAGTTGATTCCTAACTCATGGGCTCGAAGGACCAAAGAGGCACATAAAGTGTAATCTCCACTCTCATACTCCTCAGCTTTAAAACGCATTCCACCGAATCCAACCACCGATACATCTTTTTTTGTGTTACCAAATGGACGATACTTCATCACCTACCTCCCATATATGTGTCCATGAAAAAGGGAAAGTAAGAAACTTTCCCTTTCAAGTGGTAGTGTACCACAATCGATACGTTAATTTGAGTCTTATTATGTGTTCTTTAATAATTGCCTTTCGTATTCAACACTCATAAAGGAGCTAAATCCACCTAGTAGGTTGTATACGTTCGTAAAGCCGGCATTACGTAATACTCGCTCAGCTACATATCCACGAACTCCCACTGAGCAAAATAAGACAATGGGTCGATCTTTAGAAATCGATGCCATCTTCTCTCTTAGTGAGGTTTGAGGAATGTTGATAGCATCTTCAATGGTCCCCCACATATACTCACCTGGGGAGCGAACATCGACTAATAGAGCACCATTTAAGTGGTGTTGTTTCAACTCCTCTGAAGTAATGGGGTGGGTTAATCCATCTTTGGTGTTTTGAGCAATGAAGCCAAGCATGTTCAGAGGATCTTTTGCACTGGAAAACGGGGGTGCATAGGCTTGTTCAAACTCAGCTAAATCGTCAATCGTCCCCCCTTTGGTAAGAAACGCTGCTAAAACATCGATTCGTTTATCGACTCCTTGGTATCCTACAGCTTGACCTCCATACAACTCACCTGTCTCTGGGTTATATAACACCTTAATGGAGATTGGAGTAGCATTGGGGTAATACCCTGCATGACTACCTTCGTGAGTAATTACCTCTTTGAAAGGAATGTTAGCTCGTATAAGTTGCTTTGAGGTCATGCCAGTTGATGCAGCGGTGAGATCAAAGACTTTTGCAATACTGGTGCCAATAACCCCTTTATATGGACGACTTTTTCCAAAAACAATTGAATCGGCACATAAGCGAGCTTGTTTATTAGCTGGTCCTGCCAAAGGAATAGTAACTGGCTGCTTGGTAAAAGGACTCGGATACTCAATAGCATCACCAACTGCCTTAATAAAGGGGTCACTTGTAGTAAAATGTTCATCAACTGTAATAGCCCCAGTTGGTCCAACGGCTAAAGAGGCCTCTTTGGCTAAATTAGTATCAGGGCGGACTCCAATCGAAAGGAGGACTAAATCGGTTGGAATTTGTATTCCTGAGTTGAGAGTGACAACCAAGGCATCGTCTGTTCGATCAAAGGATGAGACCCCATCAGCAAGATAGAGCGTGACTCCTTTTTCTCTCATGTGTTGTTGTACTAAAGCAGCTAAATCATAATCGATGACATTCATCACTTGCTCAAGAGCTTCAACTAACGTAACTTCCAAACCCCGCTCTTTAAGATTCTCGGCCATCTCTAAGCCGATAAACCCACCACCAACAACGACTGCTCTTTTGGTATTCTCTTGTTCAACCTTTTCTACGATTCGATCGACATCTCGGACACTTCGTAACAGGTAGATATCTGAATCATCAATCCCTTTAATAGGTGGACGCACAGGGGCAGCTCCGGGGGAGAGAACAAGTGAATCATACGACTGAACATACTCTTTGTTCGATGTGAGATCTTTAACAGTAACGCATTTATTCGCACGATCAATAGAGAGCACTTCACTTTGAGTTCTTACTTTAATGTTAAACACCTGCTCAAAGTGTTCAGGAGTAACAACAAAGAGATCTTCACGATCACTAATAGTTCCTCCGACATAGTAAGGAAGACCACAGTTTGCAAAACTGATGTGTTCCCCCCGTTCATAGATGATAATCGTAGAGTCTTCATCTAATCTTCTCAATCGTGCAGCAGTACCCGCTCCGCCAGCAACGCCACCAACAATAACGTATGTTTTCATCACTTTTCTCCTTTTTTGTCCGCTGTTTTTATAATCTGTATGGCTTTTGTGAGATAAGAAGGTAATGGCAATGTACTTTGATGTAACTGACGTACAAGAGAAGTCCCTTTATCGGTGAGTTTCACTACAATTGTACGTCGATCAGTAGGGGAGATAGTCCGTGTTACCACACTCTTTTGTTCAAGACTCTCTAAAATCCTACTTAACCGAGAAGGAGAGAGTTCTAACTCGCTAGAAATCTTATGTGGTTCGGTATGCCCCTCATCGCAATGACACAAACATAAAGCTTCGTTTAATGAGAGATCAAAGCTCTTTTTAAGATATTGTTCAACCTCTTTAAGCTCTACTATTAATGTCCTCATACTACACAAATCTGTAACCATCTATTGCTCCATTAGTTGCGCTTAGCAACTATTTACTCGAGCAATAATAGTGATCTATAAAGAAGGTGTCAAGATAAAAAAGAGGGAGATGTGTGATCATCTCCCTGTGAAGTATTATGCTTCAAGTTTCCACAATCCATGGATGTTGCAATACTCATAATAGGCGACAACATCTGTGAGATTGGGGAAAAGAGCCTCTGGCTTCTCATGTGGTTGTAAGTGTTTTCTGAAAATTCCATCTTTTGTAACAACCGCAATCCACATGATGTAGTGCTCTTCAGTCATGGGGTGTGGTTCAGATCCAACGGTGACAACAGTCTGATCTTTTGTCACCTCAGCAACAGGAACGTGTTTCTCTGTTGCAGCGTCAGCTGTATGTTCTTCCAACTTAATCATTGGTTCTCCACAACAAACGAGCTCACCACCACCATTGTAAATGAGTTCTGTAACATTCTTACAGATATTACACAGGTAAAATTCTACTTTCATCTTCATCTCCTTACATATAGTACATAACCACTGTAACGAAAGAGCGCACATTATGAAAGGTTTTTCTGATATACTCTCTGGGTATACACAAGGAGGCGCTATGAAGAGGCGAAAAGTAGCTAAGGTTGTTGGAGGACAAGTACAGTACGACGGAGCTGGTGTAAAGCTCGTTCGTGTTTTTTCAAGAGATGAAACAAAAGAGTTTGATCCTTTTTTGATGTTAGATGCTTTTGATTCAGATAACCCTGCTGATTATGAGAAGGGATTTCCTTGGCATCCTCATAGAGGCATTGAGACTGTCACCTACCTTATACATGGTGATATAGAGCATGGAGACTCTTTGGGAAATTCGGGAAGTATCCTCGATGGAAGTTGCCAGTGGATGACAGCCGGTAGTGGAATTATCCACCAGGAGATGCCCCAGGCGACCCCAAGGTTGTTGGGTGCTCAGCTCTGGGTGAACCTTCCTCAAAAAGATAAGATGTGCGAACCAGCGTATCGTGATATTCGTAGTGATATGGTCACTGAAGTGCACGAAGAGGGCGTCGACATCCGAATCATCAGTGGTTCGTATAAAGATCATACTGGACCTGTACAAGGGGATTATGTAAAAACATTGTATCTTGATGTGCATATACAACCTGAGATTCAATGGGAATTAGAGATCGATGAAAAAGCAACACTTTTTTGTTATCTCGTAAGTGGATCTGCAATTTTTGATGACTCAAAGAAAGTGATTCCATCTCATAGAGCAGTTTTGTTAAAAGATGGTAATACCATCAAAATTGAAGCTCAAAAAGAGGGAGTGAGACTCTTATTGGTAAGCGGACTACCGTTAAAAGAGAGCATTGCATGGGGCGGGCCTATCGTTATGAACACTCGTGAAGAGCTTGCTTTAGCCTTCAGAGAGCTTGATGAGGGGAATTTTATTAAGTAGAGAAAAAAGAGCCCCATTTCTCTTCTCCCCCGATCCAAGAAATGGAGCCCACAGAACATAATAAAACATCCTTCTGATTCAACTATAGTTGAGGCACTTTGATTGGTCAACCTCAGAAAAAGCCTTTTGTTGACGCTCCTAGTTGGTTTTACTACCTTTGAGACAGCATAAGGAGCGACTGTATGCGAATAGCAATACTCTATTATAGTGGAACTGGGAATACAGAACAGATGGCCCAGTATATAGCCCAAGGGGTGAGAGAGGCCGGCTATAGTGCCGATGTCATCCCTATTTCTCAATGTCAAAAAGATCTGCTTATTCAATACGATAAAATAATGTTTGGTTGTCCTGCCTCTGCTGAAGAGGAGTTAGAGGAAATTGAATTTCTCCCATATTACGAAGAGATTGAGGCCGATTTAGGAGAGACTGAAATCGCCTTATTTGGTTCTTATGGATGGGGAGATGGGCAATGGATGAGAGATTGGGAGAAGCGAGTGAAATCTCGAGGACTTCGTTTGTATAAAGAGGGGCTTATTATCTTAGATGATCCAACTTCTTATCAACAAGAGTGTAGAGACTTTGGGTATCAATTTGTTACGAGCGAAGAGTAAAGCTGACTCTCTCTTCCATCTCCAAAAGCCACTTCTTTAATTCTAAGCCTCCACCATACCCAACTAAAGAGCCGTCGGCACCAATGACTCGATGACACGGTATGATAAACGAGATTGGGTTTCGGTTATTTGCCAATCCAACGGCTCGAACAGCTTTTGGGTTGTTAATTCTTTCCGCTATTTGTTTATAAGAGCGGGTCTCACCATACGGAATTTCAAGTAGAGCCTCCCACACCTGCTTTTGAAAATCAGTTCCCTCATATGTTAGTGGAAGATCAAAACGAGTCAGCTCTCCAGCAAAAAATGATGAAAGTTGTTTTATCGCTTTGTCTAATAAGGGAGAGTCCCCTTTTTGTTGGGGTAGTGGGGGATGTTTCTCTTTAAGAGGAGAGACATAACAAAGAGCCTCATCACGAGAAATCAGTAATAATTCTCCCACTTGGGTGGGGTATAT
>JBBAFS010000094.1:0-5129 GCA_041655255.1 Sphaerochaetaceae bacterium | reverse complement strand
ACTCTCCCTCTTTAGTCGTGAGAAATAAGGCAGGGTTGTGAGACGAAGAACTGATTCCGCTTTGGGATTCTTTGACAATCTTTCCTTGGGTAAGGGGGGTAGTGTGCATCTCTCGCTCTCTTCCCCATGGACCATCAAAACTCACTAGTGAGTAATCACTGTGTAAAAGATCTAATTGCATTGATGAAAAGTGATGAAGATATAAAGATTGTTGAGTCTCGTTGATAAGAGCTGCACGTCGAGTTATTACATTACTCTCATCAAATGTGGTGTACCGTAATTCCAAGGTAATCGGTTTATATCGCTCTTGTAACACTACCACTAATGTCGTGGCACTCTCTTTATCTCCATATGATTCTGGAAGACCGCTAAAGGAGCGGGGTTTGCCTTTAATAATACGGTGATCTTTGTAGATAAAATCGTGTACTTGGTTAGTATTCTCCTCTGAGAACAATAAGGCACTACTACGATCATCACCTTTACCGTAGAAAGAGTACTCAAAGGGGACATTACTCAGATGGTATGCAGGATTCTCTTGTTGGTATGAAACAGCAAATGGCAAAGAGGTGGTGTGTTTATCTACCAAAGCATCTATTGAAGAGGGAACAGTAATTTTTCGACCATAGTAGAGGTGCTCTAGATGACCCTCTTCATTAATTCGAAACAGATACGTAGTCGCATCGGTGTGTAGGATAAATAGGGGTGCTCTTACTTCAATCATACATTTCTCCTAACCAATAGTACCACGATTATAACGATGTTGAGAAGAAATAGCACCAAGGTGTAACGATTAGTAGAGAAAATAGATTCATAGTAGGGAGAGTTTTATGGATGTAAAGAGAATTGTGCTTGCTAATAAGCGGCATGCAACAGTCTTAAGCAATGATTTGATACGGTGTGTTATTGAAGATGTTGGATCTCGAGTTCTTGAATTAAGTACCCTCACCAAAGATGGTGGGTTAATCAACGCACACTCACACCATGGGAATCTCATCTGTTTTTGTGATAATTCACACAAAGAGTTTTCTATCGATTCCCCTCTTCACTCATGGTCGGTTCTTAAGTATGGAAATGATGATGCTACTGGAGCATTATGGGTCCTTTCTCAAGAGGTACACACAAAAGAGTCGAATAACACGATTGCAAGAAAAATCGATATGGTGTTACCTAAACATCCAGTGCTCTATACCAGTTTTATCATCGAATCGATGAGTGATGAAGATCTCCCTATCTATTTAGCATATCAAAATACGTTATCATCTCCATTTTTAGAGCCTGGGTGTGTAATTAACGTCAGTAGTGATGAATTTATTACCTATGGCGAGTCTACTCACAGTCGTCTAAAACCAAGCAGTGAATTCTCTCACCTCTCAAAAGCACCGCATGTTCAAGAGGGGAGTGTCAATCTTAGCATTGTCCCCACAGCTATAGGGTCAATTGATGTTATTGCAGGACGATTGCCTTCAGATGCCTCATTGGGGTATGCCTCTGTGACAAACCCCCATCAGCAGATGATCTACTTCACCTTCTTTGAAGGTCCTGAGGCCATTAGTGAATCAGATAATGAGATACGACTCAATTTTAATAATCTAGTGATGGATTATCGCGGGATTACTGAATTTGGAGGAGATTATAATTTCTCTTTGAATATTGGAAGTTCACTCGCGTACTTCCATGAAGGGGGAAGTTCTTCACCTGAGAAAGAAGAGCTTCTTGGCTTACCCACTTTTACAACACTGAAATCCAAAGAGAGGAGGTCTTTTCGCTATGCAACGGCCTTTAGCCAATACTCCTCTTCTAAGATGAATAAAGGGTTTGACTCAATTGAACAAGTCGTTGAAGGTCTTGTTCTTAACAAAGGGAAGAATTACACATTCATTGAAGCCGATTCAACATTCCACTTTCTTAAAGAGTTAGAGAAGGCTTTATTGGAAGAATAAAAATGGGCTCCACAAGGAGCCCACTAAAGGTGCCGATCGGATTCGAACCGATGAATAGAGGTTTTGCAGACCTGTCCCTTACCACTTGGGTACGGCACCGACGATTTTGAAGATACCAAAAATTAGAAGGAAATACAACCTTCTGTTTCTTTTTGTTTCGTTGACCGTAGTTTGGTGACTCACTATACTGATTATAAGGTGTACCGCAAGGAGGGCATGATGGCCTACGAAGACTCTTATCGCGACTGTATTTGGGTAGATTTTTCCTTATTAGAGAACTTTATGAGTGATGTCCTCATTGCTAGTGGAGTCCCTCCACACGATGCAAAGATCATTACCGAAGTGCTCATCGAATCAGATAGAAGAGGAATTGATTCTCATGGTATTGGGCGCTTAAAGCCAATTTATATCGATCGAATTACACAAGGGATTCTTAATCCTGTTACCAACATTGAAGTGGTAAAAGATGATACCACCACTGCTGTATTAGATGGCCATAACGGTATGGGACATGTGGTGGGGAAAAAGGCGATGGAGATGGCTATTGCCAAGGCCAAAGAGTATGGCATGGGGATGGTCGCTGTTCGAAACAGTACTCACTACGGAATCAGTGGATATTACGTCACTATGGCTACTGAACATGACATGATTGGTATCACCGGTACCAATGCTCGTCCCTCAATTGCTCCCACCTTTGGAGTTGAAAATATGTTAGGGACAAACCCCCTTGTGTTTGGAATTCCCACAGATGAAGAGTTCCCTTTTGTGTTAGATTGTGCCACGAGTGTAACTCAAAGAGGAAAGATTGAGGTATACGGAAGGGCCAATAAAGACCTCCCTGAAGGGTGGGTTATTGATCATGAAGGGAAAAGTAGGACCGATACTCAACAAGTGTTAAAAGATTTAACAACTGGAAAAGCCGCCCTTACTCCCCTTGGTGGAATAGGAGAAACAGGTGGTGGGTATAAAGGGTATGGCTATGCGATGGTGGTGGAGATTCTCTCTGCTGCTTTACAAGATGGTTCATTTTTAAAAGATCTCAATGGATATGATGAAGATCATAATCCCATCCCATATCCTCTTGGACACTTCTTTGTTGCCATCGATCCTCAACGATTTATGGGAGTCGATATCTTTAAAAAGATTGCAGGGACCATTTGTCGAGAGGTGAGATCCTCTCAAGTGGCTCCAAGTGAGACAAAGATTTATACTGCAGGAGAGAAAGAGCATGAAGCTTGGCTCTATCGTAAAGAACACGGATGCCCAGTTCCACCTTCACTTCAAAAGAGTATGATTGAACTGCGCAATCAATATCATTTAGATTATCAATTTGATTTTGAAGAGGAGAGATCATGAGTGATTTAAAACAAAAAGCTTTAGCATACCACCAATTAGATAACAAACCTGGAAAGATTGAAGTCGTTCCAACCAAACCGTGTCACACTTCTGAAGATCTCTCTTTAGCGTATACCCCTGGTGTTGCTGCAGCGGTATTAGAGATCGACTCAGATCCACAAAATGCCTACAAATACACCTCTAAGGGAAACTTAGTTGCCGTCATTAGTAACGGTTCGGCTATTTTAGGTTTAGGGAACCGAGGAGCATTAGCCTCAAAGCCAGTGATGGAAGGTAAAGGGGTATTATTCAAACGCTTTGCAGATATCGACGTCTTTGATATCGAATTAGACGAAAGTGATCCTGAAAAAATCATCTCAATTATTAAAGCAATGGAACCGACCTTTGGTGGGATCAACTTAGAAGATATTAAAAGTCCTGAGTGCTTTGAAATTGAAAGACGCCTTATTGAAGAACTCTCTATTCCTGTGTTTCACGACGATCAACACGGAACAGCCATTATTACCACAGCGGCATTAATTAATGCTGTGGAATTAGTTGGTAAATCATTAGATCAGATACGTGTTGTAGTAAACGGCTCAGGTGCTGCTGGAATTTCTACTGCAAAGATGTTCCTTGCTGCAGGGGTAAGTAAAGAGAATGTATTATTAGTCGACTCTAAAGGGGTATTACACGATACAAGAGAAGATACCCTAAGTGCTGAAAAACAGGAGTTTGTACAAAACACTCCACACAGAAGCCTAAGTGATGCCATGAGAGGGTGTGATGTGTTTGCAGGACTTTCGGTAGCGAACTGTGTCACCCCTGAGATGCTAAAGTCGATGAATCGTGATCCGATTGTATTTGCTATGGCAAACCCTGATCCTGAAATTGCTTATGAATTAGCAGTTCAAACACGAAGTGATCTTATTATGGCGACAGGGCGAAGTGATTACCCCAATCAGATTAATAACGTTTTGGGTTTCCCCTTTATCTTTAGAGGAGCATTAGATGTTCGAGCAACAAAGATTTCTGAGGGGATGAAAATGGCAGCTGCTCGCTCTTTAGCCTCTTTAGCAAAAGAGCCTGTTTTAGAAGAGGTGAAACAAGCTTACGGAGGTGAAGACTTTAAATTTGGTCGCACCTATATTGTCCCTAAACCTTTTGATCCTCGAGTCATTGAGTGGGAATCGGTTGCCGTAGCAAAACAGGCGTGTGAAGAGGGCTTAGCATTAGAGCCAATCACCGATTGGGATGCGTATCAAAAAGAGTTAGCTGACCGTATACGCCATTACTACACTTAAGAGAGGGAAAACTTCTCTTTTAAGAGCTCTTTAATTTGATCGAGTGCTTGTTGGAATTGTTGAGAGAGTTGAGCAAAGCTCTTTTGTAACAGCTTAATAAACTCAGGATCTTGATCCATTGGAGTAGAGGGAGCTCTTCCGTATTGTTGAGCCATCGCTTCTCGCTTTTGTTCATATATCGGAGCATATTGCTGGGTGGCTCGCTCTAATAGAGAATCTCTATTTTCGAGATACTGAGCCATGTACTTACCCGCTTGATCGATGAGTTGTACACTCTCTTCATCATCAATAAGTTGAGTTAAAAAAGCCATCTTTTTCACTCGCTCTTCAAACTCAGGGTATTGAGGCAAAGCTAAGTTCGCAATAATGGTGGTAGCTATCCCTTGTCTGTAGAGTTCTTTTGTCTCTGTATCAGCATCAGAGTAGGCCTTTTCGATAGATGCGCCTTGATCTTCTACTTCAGAGAGAAAGGTCCCTGCAAGGCGACGTGCTCTATTAATTGCTTCCTCTTTTCTTATCTTTTCTCGATCGGCTTCAATACCTTCAGTTT
>JBBAFS010000093.1:0-5221 GCA_041655255.1 Sphaerochaetaceae bacterium | reverse complement strand
CTACTATCTCTCTTTCGCTTGTAAGTAACAATTAATACACCCTCTTCTGTCATATTTGTTTATTTTTCCCTTATTTACATCTATTATATTATCACTAAGTGTTCTTATTATCAGCTCTTTGCTCATAGGTGTCATATGCTGAAATTATTTAAAAAATAGTTATTTCCTGTATATGAATGGAGTTATGTAGTTCTCATTACTGTTTTTGACATTTTATTGATATTTGAATACCTATCTGTTGACATACGTTATAACTAGTATTATATTTGTATTACAGTATTGATTACTGAGAGAGGTGAGAATATGAAAAAAATTCTTGTTATGATACTTTTAGTTTCGGTTGTTTTAGTGTCTGTATTTGCAGAACAGGTGGGAACTGGGGACATATCAGTCTATGGAAAAATTCAATCATCCGCTCCTGCTTTTTCTGTTACAGAAACAGGGACGGTGATAGATTTGATTGATAATGTTGAGTTCCAACCAACAGGAGCAGGTATTACTATTGGGTCTTGGGAGCTTAAGGCAGCTTATCAACTTGATACTGGTAGTTATACATTGGCATATAACGTGACAAAAGAACTTACTTATGAAGATGGTACAGGTGATACATATTCTTTTAAAGTTATGAGTAATACAACTGATGCGGATATTACTTCTGTTGGTGAAGGGATTTTGAACATTTCTACTCCAACTGGAAGTTTTACTAAGGGTGGTAGTATTTCGGCAAAGCTGATTGATGCTATTCCTTCAGATGCTAAAAGCGGAAACTATGAAGGAGTAGTTACTCTTACACTTACAACAAACTAGAACAGGAATATATATAATATTTTCAGAGCACCCACTTGGGTGCTTTGATGTAATGGAGAGCTAGATATATGAGAAAGACTATTATTATTGTCATATTAATTCTTATATCTGGCTCTTTGTTGTTTTCTGAGGGTAGTACTCAAAGTGGAATTTTAACATTCACTGGTTTTATCCCGGATGGAGTTGTCGATTTTAAGGTTTCTACTACGCTAGATACTGCTGTGGATCTACTCTCTAGTGATGTTGATCCAACAAGTGGTGGAGTAGAGATTGGAAAGTGGTCTTTTGAATTACATGGACGACCTGCTAGTGGTGGTTACACGGTCAGTTATGTATTTAAACCCCTTGAAATAGATAATACTCATCCTAGCATTGCATTTGAACTCATTGAGAGCGGTGGAGAGACCAATGTTATTCGCTCTAGTGGTTCATCATTAACAATAGGTATTGATGAAGCCGTAGAGGGCGTTGAACGAACACTGCACGCTCGTTTAACTACTGATGGTTTAGATAGCGCCTTAGGTGCTTATAGCGGGGAATATCAATCACATATCTCAGTAACGCTATCTAAAGATTAGATTTGTTCCAAAACAGGAGACTTATATCTTTTTTCCTTTATTTCTCGTTAGATTCATGTAATAATCACTTTTGTGGTTGCTCTCAGGCAGAACGGAAGCTGCCAGAGACACATAGAGATAAGGTCGCTCCTTATTCTCTCAAGGAGGTGCCGCTTTCCCAAGATGGGGAGGCGGTTTTTATTTGCTCTAAGAATGTTCTTCTAAATAAGAAGTTATCAAGGGCTACAGAGGCAGTACCTAAGACTCCCGCCTGATCTCCTAATTGAGACTTTTGAATTGTTGTATCCACATATGAAGAGACTCTCTTTTGAAAGGTGTTCATAAGGCGATCCATAAACCTATCAGGTAAAGAGGAAATTCCTCCTCCGAGTATTATAGTCTCAGCTTGTGTAACAGAGGCTGCTGTAACTAAAGCGTGAGTGAGATCATCTGTAGCTCGTAGTAGTGCCTCTTCAACTTTTGGTTCTGTTTCTGAGAGGCTCACAAGTTGTTTCACGGTCATCCCATTCTTATAAGGTTCTACTAAGGCCCAACCTGAAGCAGTTGTCTCTAAGCACCCCACAGCGCCACATCGACATGTCTTTTCTTTGTTGATAGGGATATGACCTAAAAGTGAAGAGTGTGTCAGAATTCTCCCTTCAGTAAATAAAGCAGCGTTGATGTGTTGTGCCCAATTCACATAATAGATGCTGTTGTACTCTTTTTGTGGGTAGAACCATCTCTCCCCTAATAACATCGAGTAGACATTGTTCGCTAGGACAATGGGGTATGAGATATGTGTCTCTAAAGCTCGTTGTAACGGGACTTCTAACCACTCCCACTGAGGGATGGAAATAGTTTGAGAAACAGCATCTATTTCACCAGCTAATGAGATAGCAATACCCATGACAAGATCTTTATCTTTCATCTTTGATAAAAACCGTTGGACATGTTCTATTAAAATGGCAGCAAGTTCTTCTGGTCGTGGGTTTTTTTGTGTTGGGAAGCGATCAACTCTTTTTATCTCTCCACCAAGGTTTACTAAAGCAACTTTAGTATTGAGTGTTCCTACATCAATAGCTAATACCATATGGGCATCTTTGTGTAAGGTAAGATTAATAGGGGGACGACCTTTTTCTGTCGTACGAGAACCAGTTTCAACAATGAGTCCCTCTTTCATAAGAGTGTCAACTATTTCGCTGGTACTGACTTTGTTAAGTTCAAGTAGGCGAGCAACATCAGCACGTGATAGTAAATCGTGTTGAGCAACTGCATTAAGGACTCGTAACCTATTAATTTGTCTTGCCACTGATGGTTGTGAAAATCGCATATGTTAGCTTACCTTACTTTATCTCATCTGTTAATCAACAATGTTGCCGTAGAGCCAGTTTTTTACTATGTTAATTGAGGTATCTATGATGTAGATGGAGGATTTCATGGAAAAAAAGAAGTTTAAAACGGAAGTGAATGAGTTACTACACTTAATCATTCACTCACTTTACTCACATAAGGAGATTTTCCTACGTGAGCTTATTAGTAACGCAAGTGATGCTTTAGATAAGCTAAAGTATCTTACATTGGTCGACCCTGCCTTTAAAGATTTCTCTTTTGATCCAAGAATCGACATGAGTTTTACCGATGATGATAAGAATAAAACACTTGTAATCAGCGATAACGGTGTTGGAATGAGCAAAGCAGATTTAGCCGATGACTTAGGAACTATTGCTCGATCTGGGACAAAGAACTTTTTAAAGGGTCTCAGTGATGAGCAAAAACAAGACTCGAATCTAATCGGTCAATTTGGAGTAGGTTTTTATAGTAGCTTTATGGTCGCTTCCAAAGTAGAAGTTGTCAGTAAAAAAGCAGGGAGCGATGAAGCTTGGAAATGGACTAGTGACGGTAAAGGGGTATTTACCTTACAAGAAGCCGAGCGTGATGAGCAAGGTACTACTATTACTATTTTCCTTCATGAAGAGGGTGAAGAGTATGCCAATAGATGGACACTCAATCGTTTAGTCAAACGATACAGTGACCATATCGCATTTCCTATCTACCTCTCATATGATCAAAATGAGTATGACGATGAAGGGAAAGTAAAAGGGACTGAACACAAAGTTGAACAGATCAACAGTGCTGCTGCTCTGTGGAGAAGAAACAAAAGTGAACTTACAAGTGAAGATTACAACGAGTTTTATAAAAACACGACCTATGATAGTGAAGATCCACTGTACTACATCCATACCCAAGCTGAGGGTGTAAATAATTACACTACGTTATTCTATTTCCCATCTAAAGCTCCACATGATATGTACCAAGCAGATTACACCCCTGGTGTGAAGCTCTATGTGAAACGGGTCTATATCACAGATGATGAAAAAGAGTTACTTCCTACCTATCTTCGCTTTGTTCGAGGAGTGATTGATAGTGAAGATCTTCCTTTGAATGTGAGTCGTGAGATTTTACAACAAAACCGAGTCATGAGTAATATTAGAAACGCTTCGGTAAAAAAGATCTTAGGAGAGCTTAAAAAAGTAGCAGAACAAAATCCAGAACTCTATACCCAAATCATTGAACAATATAATAGGCCTCTTAAAGAGGGACTTTATAGCGACTATGCTCAAAGAGATGCCTTATTAGAGTTAGTTCGTTTCAAAAGTAGTGAAGTAGAAGGTTATACCTCCTTAGCTGCTTACAAAGAGCGGATGAAAGAGGATCAAAAGGCTATCTACTACTTAGCTGGTGGTAGTGAAGAGACTATTAGAAGATCTCCCCTTTTAGCTGGTTATAAGAGTAAGGGACTTGAAGTACTTTTAATGACTGATGATATTGATGATATTGTCGTTCCCTCTATCGGGTTGTATGAAGATCTCCCTTTAAAAGCTATTAACAAGTCGGGTGCTGTTGATGAACTCGATAAAGAAGAGAGTAAGAAGAAGAAAAAAGAGGGTAAAGACGTCGTTAAAAAGATTAAAAAATCTTTAGACAAAAAAGTTAAAGACGTAGTTGTCTCTACTCGCTTAGTCGATGTCCCTGCTGTGATTGTTGTTGATGATGATGAGATGTCTGTTCAGATGCAACAGATTATGAAGGCAATGGGACAAACAGATATGCCTGAAAGTGCTCCTATCTTAGAGATTAACTTAGATAGCCCTGTGGTAAAGAAAATTGCTGATAGTGATGATCAAGAGTATATCGATGATATGGCGTCAGTATTATTAGACCAAGCTCTTATTAACGAAGGGGTGATGCTGAAAAACCCTGCTGATTTTGTGAAGCGTCTTAATACACTGTTAGCAAAATAGAGAGCCAAAACAGCAATTACACATAGAGACAATATAAAACAATAAAGTAGGGGACCTGTGGTCCCTTACTTTTTTCCCAGTCCAATTAAGAAGATTTCAAAGCTATCAGAACGACTCGCTTTTGGTTTAAGAACTTTAGCTTTAGTAAACATCTCTCTTAAGGTGCGTATGAGTTGTTGTTCTCCTCCGCCTTGAAAGAGTTTAACCACAAGATTGCCACCACTTTTAAGATGCTCTTCAGCTAAAGCAATAACTTGCTCAGCAAGATATTCACTGCGAGAAGAGTCGACACTTTTATTTCCGGTAGTTGATGGAGCAGCATCACTTATAATAGCATCGTAAGGACCATGACTGATGAGCTTCTCTCGTATCTCTTTACTAAAGGCATCGCCAGTGTATGAGATGATTGTGGAAGGAATAGCATCTAACTCAAGTGGTTTAAGATCAACAGCAACAATAACACCTTTACCTTTAATAAGTTTATTATGTGTATATAAAGACCAGGATCCAGGAGATGCTCCCACATCTAAGATAGTATCTCCAGGTTTTATAATA
>JBBAFS010000092.1:0-5255 GCA_041655255.1 Sphaerochaetaceae bacterium | reverse complement strand
ATCTACAGGTTGAAAACAAAGGAAGTTATACAGGTCTTTTTGGTTTTGTTAAGGGTGGTAGGATAAAAGGTGTGCTTCTAACGGATGCCTATCTAACTGGTTCCGATAACACAGGCGGTCTTGCTGGAAGTGTCGAGAAAAGTAGAATCACAAACTGTGGTGCAGAAGGTAAAGTTTTTGGAACGGTTAACATAGGTGGTTTAATTGGCTATAGTAACTCTTCTAAGGTAGAGGGTGTTACGCCTCAGTAGATGTTTATTCAAACGAGTCTAATATCGGTGGCCTTATCGGTAGTTGTGATGAAGCCAATCAGATAGTTAACTGCTATGCAACAGGCAATGTTGAAGGGAAGGCTAATGTTGGCGGTTTAGCTGGCTATCTGGGTGATAAAAGCTCAATCTTGAATTCATATTCTATAGGCAAAGTAACCGGTTCTATAAACGTTGGAGGCTTGGTAGGGAAGTTAGCAGAAAACAGTGATTATGTCACAAATTCTTATTGGGATACGGTAACCTCATATCAAACTGATTCTTCTGCAGGTATAGGCCTAATGACTGTTGATATGGTAAGAGATAATTCTGAATACATTGATTGGAGCTTCAACAAAGTATGGGCAATGGTCGATTACACCACCTATCCATATCTGAGATGGCAAATTAAACCTGGTGTGCATAACTATCCTAAGCACGGACATCACAAGGTGTATAAAGGTCGAACAGTCTATTGGGAATCGTTCCCTGTAATGGTTGACGATGAAGTCGACTTTGCCGATATACTGCTACCGCTTACAGATTTGGGAGCGTTAATGAAAGTATATGCGCAAGGTGATGTTACAAAAAACTGGTATCATAATGGTTGGGATGGAAGCTTAAACTTCGTTAAGACGAGCGGTTATAAGTTAGAGTTTATTGACGATCAAGAATACGAGCTGGTTGTACCCGGGAAAGGGGTGGATTATGACAACACGACGGTAACATTGAAGCCGAAACCTAATGAGAACTGGGTAGGTTATTGGATTCCTCAGCCTCAACCTATTTCAAATATATTTAGCTCAATTCCAGGAATCTATATGGTACAATCAGAAAACTGGACTATATCTAAACAAGGCGAAAACAACTGGTTATATCCGCAAAATGTGCCATTATATCTCGAGTTCGGTAAGATGTACATTATATACACCACATCTCAGGTTGCAGGTTTTACTTGGCCCTTACCAACAGAACCTTACTATCCACCAACTGGTCCAATTATTCCACCGATCAACTTTACTTTTAAGGATGGTCCTGACTACGAGGTCTTCAACATTGAGAGTATCGATAATGATCAGGATGTTGTCGAAGTTGGTGTCTTTGCCGGTAATACCTGTGTCGGGGCGAGTGTGTTTACAGGAGAGTATCCTTTACAAATTCTTGCCTATACCAACGCCTCTCATTCAGAAGAGGTAATTAGCTTTGCAGTACACCGTAGTGCTCGTGGAGAAGACAGCAATATTCGTACAGTTGAAGTGTTGGATTCCGAGACAGGAGAGTATTATGAAGAGGTGTTACAGCCGCAGGCTAAACGAATTGCTACTCTCCGCTTGGGTGCAGGTGATGAGATAGAGGAGAGGGAAGAGGTTGTTAAACCTCAATTCACACTCTCTCAGAACTACCCTAACCCAATAGTTATGAGCCAAGTGTCGAGGTCCTCGGAGTTGACGAGGATTGATTTCTCACTACCTGAAGCTGCAGAGGTATCTCTGAACGTATACAATATCAAAGGACAATTGGTTAAGACTTTAGCCTCAGGTGAGCTATCAGCTGGAAGACACACCGTCAGCTGGGATGGCAATAACGTAAATAATCAGTCAGTAGGTTCCGGTGTCTATTTCTATAGATTAGATAACGGTAAGAAAACAATCAATCGAAAGATGTTGATAATCAAGTAGTCGTATAATTAAGAGAGGGGGTGTGTATTTCCACACCCCCTTTACAGCATAGGTGATGGTTTAATATGGTTTGGAAACCGTGGTTAATATTGACTATTTGGTGATTGCGGGGCGAGCAAGCCCGGCCCCTACGGTTCGGTGGAATGTTGATAATTTATCGGGTCGAGCAAGCCGTGACCCCTACGAAATCGTTCGGGTTAAAACAATATTATTCGGCCTTGTAGGGGACGGGCTTGCTCGTCCCGCCTAAGCGAGTTTCGAGCCGGTTCAAACAGCTATATGAGGTTGTTAAACAAAGAACGAAGAAAAACAATAAGTCTACAATAAGGAGGGGGAAATGAAAAGAGTATTTGTTTTAGCGCTGATACTAATTACAGTGAGTCTTCTATCGGCAGCAGTCTGGGAGATTAAGCAGGATGGGACGGGTGACTTTAAGACAATAAACGAAGGGTTTTATATGGCTCGTAGCGGAGATACCATTCTTGTCTATCCTGGGGTATACTACGAGCGTATAAACTTTCAGGGGAAGAACATAAACTTAACAAGTCTTTATAGTGAAGATATAGATAATAGAGAGATGATAGCTGAGACAGTTATTGATGGAGCCCATCAAGGGACTGTGATAACACTGAAAAACAACGAGACAAGAGAGGCAATAATAAACGGTTTCACCATCAGGAATGGGAGTGGTGACAATCATTGGGCTTCTTCCTATGTTGAAGGGGGTGGAGTATATATAAAAAATGCTTCACCAATTATTAGTAATTGCATTATAGAGTATAATAGAGCTTCTTCCGGAGGAGGCATATATGTGTATACAGATTCATATCCATTACTAAAGGGAAATATTGTTAGATATAATGAGTCATCTTACATGGGTGGAGGAATTACTCTATATGGTACACCTATAATGCCTTCAGCAATAGAGTTTAGTCGGGAACGACTAAATAGTGTTTATTTAAATAACGGTACGGACTCCGCAGATCTCTATTTATTTGGTCCTGAACAAGAGGATATATATTTGGATACTTTTACTGTACTGAATCCTGATTCTTATTTTATTGGCGTACATAAAAATTATCTTCAAAACTTTAAAATATTTATTCAGCGAGGAAAGGTAGAGTTAGTTGAAGCAGACCTTTACGTTAGCCCAACAGGTGATGACTCGAATAGCGGACTTACACCTGAAGAGCCGCTGAAAACCATTGCCTACGCAATGACTCTGATTAAGCCAATTGATGAGATTAGACGAAGGATATACATTGCAAACGGCTATTACTCAAAATCGATGAACGATCAAGTATTTCCGATACATCTAAAGAGTTATGTCGATCTTATAGGTGAATCCAAAGAGGGGGTGATTTTAGATTCCGAGTTCTCTGGGCATCATATGGGAGCTTGGTTTAATCCAGATGTTTACATTGGGGATTACATAAGAGAATTCTCAGTTAAAAACTTTACTCTATTAAATGGAGGTGACCCGAGGAGTGATGCTTGCAATGGGGCAATAAATACACGTTGTGCCACTGAGTTTGAAGTCGATAACGTTCATATAGAAAACTGTATAACTTTTTATACATTTGGAGTAAGTGTCTCAAAAGGTGATTATCAGATAAAAAACATCTCAATGTATAACAATAAAGCTACTTCTGCAATAGACTTAAATAATGTATATGATTTTCATGCTTATTTAGAGAATATTCGCATCCGAAAGACGGTTAAAACTCCCTACTTAGACTTTTCTGGAGGGTCAGCACTTCTCGTTGAAGGAAATTCATCAGTATGGCCGGGGGATGGTAGAGCTACCATTGTTAACTTGGAGGTTTCTGATTGCGAACAATATACCGATCCTTTTTTTGCTGGGTCTCCGCACGGGGCTGTACATTTTCTATTCAACGGACATTTTAGGCTAATTAACGCTACTATTGCTGATAATATCTCCGACACCGAGTTTGGTGGAGGGCTTGTTATTTATTGTGGAAACAAAAGGATAGATATCTATAACTCGATTATTTACGGAAATACACCAGGCAATATTGCTATAGAGAATACATATTTATATGATCATCACGAGACTAATATATACCATTCACTTGTAGGTGGGGGACCTTGGAATATTTATAAAATGGGAGATTGTTCTCTTCATTGGGATGATAGTAATATTGATGCGGATCCTTTATGGGTAGGTGATTCTAATTTAGAGGAGTACCCTTATATGTTACAAGAGGGGTCGCCAGCTATAAATAAGGGGACTCTTGACATACCTGATTTTGAGTTTCCTGAGTTTGACTTAGCGGGTAACCCTCGTATCGTCAACGGAATGATTGATATTGGGGCTTATGAGTATCAAGGGGTAACCAGTGTTGGTGGAGAGACATTACCAAACATAGGGGTGTTCGACTATAAGCTCTACAACTACCCAAACCCAATCTCTCTGAACGAAAACACAAGCGGTACAGAGCGGTCAATGCCAGGTACGACGATAAGCTTTCAACTTCCAAAGAGTAGTCAGGCTGTAATCGACATTTATAACGTTAAAGGGCAATTTGTTAAGCGTCTGATCAATGCCGAGTTATCCAAAGGTGAGTATAGTATCTTTTGGAACGGTAAGGATGAGCAGGAGCGTTTGGTTGGTAGTGGGCTATATATGTATCAGTTGTCGGTAGACGATGTAATAGTCAGCACTGGTAGATGTACAGTGATTAAATAAGGATAAATGTAATTGTCTGTAAGGGGCGAGTTAGTTCGCCCCTTGCGGTTTATTTAGGGGCATATTGATTAAGTTGGAGAGAAGCGAGAAGGCGATTCAGAGTTGTGTAGTTTCGTAGGGGCGGCGGCTTGCTCCGCCCGTTTTAATATGCCTCTCGCAGATTACACAGATTTCACAGATTAAAAAGATAAAAGAATGATTAAGGATTAAAACAAGTGGTTAATTGGCAGGTAAAGGTTTGCGCATAGCGAATACTGGCAGGTTATCCAATTAAAGAGAAAACTGTAGGGGCAGTTGGAGTGAAGCAAGAAGGCGATTCAAGGTTGTGTAGTTTCGTAGGGGCGGCGGCTTGCTCCGCCCGTTTTAATATGCCTCTCGGTAGAGTAGAGACAGGGTATTCCCCTGTCCCCCTCTTCAAACCGTGCATGCGATTCTCCCGCACACGGCTTTCCAACAAAGTTCATCGTATGCATTCGCAGTTAGTTAGCTGAAGTGTATTTTGAAGGGTCAATTAAACCATAGTGATTAACTAACACGTTATAAGCATTTTGGCGATATAGCTTACACTTTCGCTGACTTTTCCTTCGGTAGAACCTGTATATTATATCTGATAAATAA
>JBBAFS010000091.1:0-5449 GCA_041655255.1 Sphaerochaetaceae bacterium | reverse complement strand
CAATGCGTAATAGCCAAACTCAAAACGGACTTGGTCATTTCCTTTCCCTGTAGCTCCATGAGCGACATACAGTGTCCCCTCTTGTTGAGCAATCTCGATGTGGCGTTTGGCAATGAGAGGTCGAGCGATTGCAGTACCTAAAAGATATTTCCCTTCATACATAACATTACCTTTAAGGGCGTGGAAAATATAATCGGTGACCAACTCTTTACGAAGGTCTTCTACATACACTTTTGAAGCTCCAGTAGCCAAAGCTTTTTCTTTTACAGCTTCAAAATCTTCCATTTGGCCAACATCGGCAACATAGGCAATAACATCAAAGCCTTTGTTTGCCAACCATTTAAGAATAACAGAGGTATCTAAGCCCCCACTGTATGCTAAAACAACCTTCTCTTTACCCATATTCTTTCCTCTCATGTAGAATAAATTCCAATATTTGTGAATAAATATTGCATAATCAGCCAATAATAACAAGTCTTATGTATAATTATGCATGTATTGTTATTGTCTTATCGCAACTAGTTGACAGGTCTCAATAATCCATTACACTATGGTGAATTAATAAAAGGAGTATCATCATGACCCGTTTACCTTTTCTAACTCCTGGAGAAGAAAAAGAGTATTTAGCCTCTTGTGGTGTACGCCCACTTAACCATAGAGTTGCTGTGTTACGCTATTTAGTTGAAAATCCCGTTCATCCCTCAGCAGAAGAAATTTATGAGGGATTGAAAAACCATATGTCCTCTATTTCCAAGACAACTGTATATAATGTTCTTAATTTGTTAAGTGACAAGAATGCTATAAAAAGAATTACCATCGATAAGCATGAACTTCGTTACGATGCCAATACCCAAGAGCATATCCATTTCCTTTGTACATCGTGTAAGAGTGTAGAAGATCTCCATCACGTCGCATTTCCTTCGGTTGAAATAGGGGAGGAGTATGAGATTGAGGAAGTAGATATTGAAATTAAAGGGTTATGTCCCTCATGTGCTCAAAAGAAAAGGGCCAATAACTGGCGTTATCGACCCTAAAAGTTAGTTTGTATCATCTGGTGATATCAATCTTTTATCTCTCTCCATATAAGATATCAAAGTAACTCATATCTGTTGAGAAAATTTTATTCAGATGAGGCATCGTCTTTCTATACGACTCTAAAGTTCTCCACAGGTTAAAGAACTCGGGATCTGCTTCATATGCATCTGCATAGAGCTGTGTTGCTCGTGCATCGGCAATACCTTTGATTTCTTCACTTTTTGCGTATGCCTGACTAAGGATATTCTTTTTATCGTTTTCAGTTTTACCAACCCATCTATTTTGTTGTCCTTCACCGTATGAGCGGTATGCTTCAGCAATTTGGTTACGCTCTTTAATCATCCGTTGATAGACACTTTGGGTGAGGTCACTACTGTAACGAATTTGGCGAACAACGATATCGATCACTTCAATACCAAACTCTTTGGTAAAGGATGATGCAATTTGACGCATCTGATGACTCAACCCTTCACGACCAATAAGAATTGATTCTTGTTGTGTGTCGGTACGAGTGAGGTTTCTTAATTGCTCAGCATCTTCTAAACTTTCAACACTTTGAACCTGTTCTTCAATACTAATCTCATTGATTTTATTTGTATTACGGACAGCTTCATTCAGATAGTGTTCACTAATAACGGTTCTGATGGTTGAATCGATAACATCATTTAATCTCATAATCGCATAAGGAACTGTGTTCACCGATTGATAAAACAGATTTGGATCGTTAATTCTCCATCGTGCAGTGGTATCGACCCAAATGAATTGGTTCTCTTTGGTCGGTATTCGTTGCGCTTCGCCATCCCAGCTCATAATTTTCTTAGGGTATTTTACAACTGTATCTACCAAAGGTACCTTAATTTTCAATCCTGCATCCATATGGGTATTCACAATTTTACCAAATCGAGTAACAACTGCTAATTCCCCTTCCTGAAGGATGAAAAATGGTCCTAACAGGAGAAATACCACAATGAGGACAACAAGTATAACTATTGTAGTTGTAAATTTTTTCATCGTGCACCTCCTAACTCACTGATGGGAAGGAAGTTTTCAAGATGTTTATCGATAAGAGTGAGACTCTCTGATGGAGTTTCACTTAAGATTGTCTCCATCGTTTCGATATACAATCTTCTTTGGGTGATATCTTTGCTTAACTCATACGCTTCACGTACTGCGTTAAAACGAGATACATCTCCTTCTGCATTATTTACCCTCTCAGCAGCATATCCTTCAGCAACTTGAATCATTTGTGCGGCTTGTCCCTGAGCACGAGGAATCTCTCGGTTGTAGCTCTCTTTACCTTCGTTAATGAGGCGGTTCATATCTTGAATTGCTTTGTTAACATCTTCAAAGGCATCTTGAACTTCTCCAATAGGGGGGACAATATTCTGTAATTTAACAGTAACGACACGAACACCAAAGTTGTATGAATCAAATGTATCTTGCATCTTTTGTTGGGACTCAACTTCAATTTCGGTCCGTTTGCTCGACATGATTCCCAAAATAGGTAAATCACCTACAAGTTGGTTAATCACACTTTGACTGATGTCCCGAATTGTTTTGTCACGCTCTTCGACATTAAATAGCCAAGCTGCAGGATCCTCAATTCGGTATTGAATAACCCACTGTACGTTCACAATATTCAAATCTCCAGTAAGCATAACGGCCTCTTCGTTCTCCATTGCTATATTGGAGCTAAACAATGAATTACCGCTTGAAGAGTGGCTCGTCTGACCAAAGGTCATAGTTTGTACTACTTTGGTTGGAATATTGTAGTTTCGGTCGATTCCAAATGGAAGTTTGAACTGAAGTCCAGCTTGTTCTATACTCTGGAACTTCCCAAATCTCAAGATGACTGCCTCTTCTTTTTGATCAACAACATATAAACTAGTTGCAATCAAGGCGATAATGAAGATAACTCCAATGGCAGTTAGAATGAGTTTGGGACTCAGTTGTAATGGAAAGTTGAGCTTATAGCCCGAATTACTCATGAATTCCTCCTCAACCTCAATTGATAAGGTCTTCTCTAATGTAGCTATAAAAAGAGTCCATCGTCAATGAACCTTGTTACCTCCAATTGATAAAAAGAGTCTATCTTTGTATAGTAGCAGCATGAAAAAACGTTTAATCACATCTGCTTTACCATATGTAAACAACATTCCTCACTTGGGAAACTTAATTCAGGTCCTCTCTGCTGATGTATTTGCCCGATTTTGTCGATCAAAAGGGTATGAGACACTCTATATATGTGGAACTGATGAATATGGAACAGCAAGCGAAACTAAAGCTCTTCAAGAGGGGATTACCCCTAAAGAGTTGTGTGATCACTACTATGTGATTCACAAAGATATTTATAAGTGGTTTGAAATTAACTTTGACCATTTTGGACGAACCAGTGATCCAAAACAAACAGAGATTGTTCAACAAATCTTTTTAGAAGTTGATAAAGCGGGCTATATTAATGAAGCTGAAATAGAGCAACTCTATTGTGAACACGATAAACGCTTTTTAGCAGATCGCTTTGTTGAAGGAACTTGCCCTTCATGCGGTTCTACAGGCGCTCGAGGTGATCAGTGTGATCAGTGTGGTACATTATTAGACCCAACTGAACTGATCGATCCAAAATGTGGTATTTGTGGTAACACCCCCATTTTGAAAAAAACTAAACACCTCTATCTCGATTTACCAAAAGCTCTTCCATTATTAGAAAAGTGGATGAATGAAGCTTCTGATAAAGGGTTTTGGGCAAAAAATGCGATTCAAACTACACGATCTTGGATTCGTGATGGTCTTAAAGAGCGTGCTATTACCCGAGATCTTCATTGGGGAATTCCTGTTCCTAAAAAAGGGTATGAAGATAAAGTATTTTATGTTTGGTTTGATGCCCCCATTGGGTACATCTCTATAACAGCTTCACTTACTGATCAGTGGGAAAAGTGGTGGCATAACCCCGAAGAGGTGGAGTTATTCCAATTCATCGGAAAAGACAACATCCCATTTCATACAGTTATTTTCCCCTCTACCTTATTAGCTACCGGTGATAAGTGGACTATGCTTCACCATATGAGTAGCAGTGAGTACCTCAACTACGAAGGGGGAAAGTTCAGTAAAAGTAAAGGGGTAGGGATCTTTGGTAATGATGTTAAAGATACTGGTATCCCAGCCGATGTGTGGCGATTTTACCTCTTTTATAACAGACCAGAGAAATCTGATGTCCTTTTTACTTGGAGTGATTTTCAAGAGAAGGTCAATGGAGAACTCATTGGTAATCTCTCTAATTTGGTCAACAGAACTCTCACATTTGTAAAACGCTTTTATGATAACACCGTACCCGAAGCACCATTGATGGACAATATCGTCTCAGCAGTGAGAGAAAAAGTGAAACACATCGATGGCTTATTAGAAAGAAGTGAACTCAGAGATGCCTTTAGACAGGTCTTTGAATTAACATCCATTGGTAATAAGGCTTTCCAAGATGGAGAGCCGTGGAAAAAGCGAACTGAAGATCCTGAGCAAGCAGCGTCGCTGTTAAAGACTCTGTTATACCTTATTCGTGATGTTGCCATTCTCATTGAGCCATATATGCCTCTTACTTCAAGGAACCTCCTTTCGTACCTCAAAAGTGACGGTGCTCGATGGGACTCTTTAGGTGTATATGAGGGATTAACAACTCTTGGTGAGTTTGATTATCTGTTTACTAAATTAGAAGACGCACGTATTGATGAACTGAGAACACGTTACAGTGGAACACAACAACTTGATTCAAAGGAGAACAGCATGGTGGAAAATGAGACCCAGGTTGAAAACATAGCACAACTATTTGCAGACAAAGTGACATTAAAAGTGAGTAATATCACAGACGTTGCCCGTCACCCCGAAGGAGATCGCCTCTACATCCTCACCTTAGACACCGGTAAAGAGGAGCCAACTACGATTGTCAGTGGTATTGTTCCGTTTTATACCGAAGAGGAGCTCAAAGGGAAAAACATCGTATTAGTAGAAAACCTTAAACCTGCTAACTTTAGAGGAGTGAAGTCACGAGGAATGCTTATTGCTGCTAGTGACCCCGAAGCTGAACATCACACAACATGTGAGGTGATTTTTGCCGATCAGTTTGAGGTGGGAACAGAGCTAAATCCCGAAGGGACAACTATTCCTACTGAAGTTCGCAATCAATTAAAACCTAACCTGTTTTTCTCACTCCCTTTTAAGACTAGAGATGGGTTTGTTGAAATAGATGGAAAGAAAATTGGGAAAGATGACTCATTTCTTTCAGTAGAAAAATATGTAAATGGAGATGTTGGTTAATGTGTCACACATTTCTCGCCTCACTGTAATAGGGCGTACACACCACGATAGATCCCATTACTGTTTTCAAAGCTCGTATTGGGGAGAGGTAAAAAAATTCACCTCGTGG
>JBBAFS010000090.1:0-5489 GCA_041655255.1 Sphaerochaetaceae bacterium | reverse complement strand
GGTAAACACCACTGACAGTGCTGTTCGTATTACCCACTTACCCACGAACTTGGTAGTTACCTGTCAAGATGAGAAATCTCAAATTAAGAATAAACAAAAAGCCTTACGAGTGCTTCGCTCTCGCTTATATGAGATGGAACAAGAGAAGTTACAACAAGAGCGGGCAGATAACCGTAAAAGCCAAGTAGGAACAGGGGATCGCTCTGAGCGTATTAGAACATACAACTTCCCTCAAAATAGACTTACCGATCACCGACTTAATCTGACTTTGTATAAATTAGAACTTATTTTAGGTGGCGAATTAGAAGAAGTTATTGAAGAGTTAAAACTTGCTGCAGGAGAGGAGGCCCTTCAGGAGCTTCAAAAATGAAGATAAAAGAGGCCCTAAGAGAGGCAACAACTCGCCTCAGCACTTCACTCGTTGGCGACACTCCCTCTTTAGATGCACTATTACTTCTCATGCACACTACCTCGCTCACAAAAGAGAAAATTTATATCAACTACGAAGAGCATCTCTCAGAGAAAGAAATCACTGAGTATGAAAAACTCATTACTCAAAGAGAGCAACACACCCCTTTGGCTCATCTCTTAAAACACAAAGATTTTTACAACCACACGTTTATCGTAAATGAAAAAACTCTCATCCCCCGTGGAGATAGTGAAATCGCTGTCGATTACGCTTTATCTCTCTTAGATGAAAACTACCCCTACAAAGTGTTAGATTTAGGTACCGGTAGTGGTATCTTGGGTATCAGTATTGCCGCTCTTAGACCTCTAGTTGATCTCACATTAAGTGACATTTCTTTTGAAGCATTAGCGGTTGCCTCTCAGAATTCTCGTATTATCTTAGATAAAGAGGTCAAAACCGTTCAAAGCTCGTTGTTTGAGGCATTGCAAAAGCGTGCTTTCCATTTAATAATAAGCAATCCACCTTACTTAACACAAAAGTGGATTGCCGATAGTAGTGCTGAGGTGCAAAAAGAACCACACCTTGCACTTTTTGGCGGAGGGGAAGATGGGTTAGATCTCATCAGAACGATCATTGATCAAAGCCCCTTCCACCTAAAAGAGGGAGGGCATCTCATTGTTGAATGTGATTATCGTCAAATAGACGACGTAAAAACACTATTTGAGAAACGAGGTTTTAAGCAGGTTGAGTCTCAAAAGGATTTAGGGCACAAAGAGAGAATAGTTGCAGGGAAATGGATATGATGTATGAAGAGTTAACCAATAGATTTCTCCAAAAAGCATTTCGCTACACTAAAGAAGAGCAGCAGCGTATTCGTGAAGCTGCGATCTTTGCCGCCATAGCCCATGGAGAACAAAAACGCCAAAGTGGGGAACCATACATTATCCACCCCTATGCAGTAGCTGAAATTCTGATGTCGATACGGATGGATGTCGATACTGTCATTGCCGGTTTACTTCACGATACATTAGAAGATACTGCAGTTACCTTTGATGAGTTGATAGAGAAGTTTGGTCAAACCATTGCCGATTTAGTTGAAGGTGAAACTAAAATCAGTGCTTTAAGGGCAAAAAACAAGAGCCAACAAGAAGCTGAGACGATTCGTAAAATGTTCTTTGCTATGGCTGAAGATATCCGAGTCATCATTATTAAACTTGCCGATAAACTTCATAATATGCGTACTCTTCAACACCTTACAACGGTGAGAGCCAAAGAGATTGCCAGTGAATGTTTAGACATCTACGCCCCATTAGCAGATCGATTAGGGATGAGTTGGCTTAAAGGTGAATTAGAAGACCAAGCTCTTAAAATTCTCAGACCCGATACATTTCACTACATTGAAGAGTATCTGTTATCACGAAAAAGTGAACGTACTGCCTACCTTGGGCGGATTGAAAAAATTCTGTACCGAACATGTGGAGAGCAAGGCTTAGCAAATGTAGAAGTTCAATCGAGAACGAAACACACCTATGGTGTCTACATCAAAATGAAAAAGCGGAAAAAAGAACTTGAAGAGATTGGTGATATCCTTGGAGTTCGTATTATTTGTGATACCGTCAATGAGTGTTATACCCTATTAGGCTTAGTGCATAAACTGTGGCCCCCTATTGAAGGGAGATTTAAAGATTACATCGCCATGCCAAAGGCTAACAACTATCAAAGTCTTCACACCACAGTGATGGCCCTTGATGGGAAACTCTTAGAGATTCAAATCAGAACCAAAGAGATGCATGCAACAGCCGAATACGGTGTTGCTGCCCACTGGGCATACAAAGTCGATACCGGTGGTGGCTCGGACGTCTCTTGGAAAGAGAGAGAGAGTGAACAATTTTCGCGTATACTCCATAAACTCAAAACATGGAGTACCGAAATCGAACAATCTGAGAGCTTTTTAGATGACATCAAAGGGGAGTTATTAAAAGACACCATTTATGTCTTCACACCACAAGGACACATTGTTGAACTTCCGACAAATGCTACAGCATTAGACTTTGCCTACCACATTCACACTGAGGTGGGAAATCATACCACTGGAGCTAAAGCAGATGGCTCTATTATCTCATTAAGTCAGCCATTGAAAAACACGCAAGTCATTGAAATTCTCACGAGCCCCAATGCTCATCCCAATATTAATTGGCTCCGTTTAGCTCAAACAACCAACGCTCGAAGAAAAATCCGTTCATGGCTCAATAAAAATGATGACTCTCTTATTATCGATAAAAATATTATCGCTAAAAAGAAACTTCCCCCTGCCACCCCTCCTGTTGAAAGCACTCCCCCGTTAACTGAAGAAGATATTGTTCGATCAGTTGTCGATGAGAGTCGACTCACCTTCACCGTTGGTGATGAGAAAAACATGATGATTAGTTTAGCCCAGTGTTGTAATCCACGACGTGGAGATAAAATCATTGGCTATATTTCTCGAGGAAGGGGAATTATCGTCCACCGTCAAGATTGTCACAACTTAAAGAACATGACTGAAATTGAGGAACGGAGCATCGAAGTTGAGTGGGAGAACGCCTCTCCACGCCTCACACGCCGCTTCAGAGTCGTCAGTCGCCTCACTCAAGATCTCTTTGCAGAAATAGAGGGTGCCATTCGTAAATACAAAGGGCACCTCATTGAGGGTCGATTAGATGATGGAGAGTTTGAACGACTCAATGGAAGTTTTACCATGGAAGTCGAAAACGAAGACGACTTTAAAAAGGTCGTTAAATCGATCAAAGCGATTCCTTCGATTATCTCAATTAACGCTTTATAACTTATAAAGCCTCTTCCAATACTCTTAATATCTCGGGTAGTAACTGCTTTTTACGTGACAACACCCCTTTGAGCAGATAAGCACCTTCGGTGTAGGCGGGATAGATAAGAGCTTTTTCGTATCGTGGAGCCCGAGTCGTCATCAAAATAGACTCCTCTTTAATCACATCGGTGACTAACAACATCGCCCAAGAGAGTCCTTGGCGAAGTTTAATTGCCTCAAGTTGATTTAAATACTCCTCTTTCACTTCATCAACTTGCTCTAAGGTTGTGACCTCTACTTGCCCAATACCAAAGCGGAGACCTAATTCGGTGTAGACTTTAAAATCACCTTCAATGATTCGCTCTGCATTCTTCTCCGAAAGTGTTGATGCCACGGCAAAGAGTTGTTCCCCAAAGAGTTTGATATCAGTAATGGAGGCGATCTTTGCAAGCGTATTTACTGCTAACACATCTAAATTGGTCGTTGTAGGACTTTTGAGCATCACAGTATCGGCAATAATACCAGCAACGAGCATTTGAGCAGTGAGAGGGTCAATCGCTACTCCCCACCGTAAGTATTGGTGATACACAATCGTACACGTACTACCAACAGGTTCACTGGCAATAAAAATAGGGCGCTGAGTCTTTTCAGCATCGAGTCGGTGATGGTCAATAATCTCAACGATATCGGCCTCCTCTAACCCCTCAACACTTTGATCAAGTTCATTATGATCGACCATAATTACTTGGCGTCTTGGTTTTTCTAAGAAACATCGACGGGTGACAAAGCCTACAAACAGTGAAGCATCATCAAACACTGGCAATCCACGATACTCACTATCACTGAGCTTTTTCTTTGCCTCTTCAAAGAGATCATCAACATAGACCAAAGGTGGTTGATTGGAAAGTAGATGCCTCACAGGCAAACTCATCCGTAACAGACGAATGGTTTCAGCTGTATCATGAAATGATTTATAAACAATACCATCATATGAAGAGAAATCGACATCGATGACTTCATCAGGCTCTACTCCTGTAAGAATGATTGCAGGAAATTGCTTCTTAACAGCATATTCAATATGCTTTCTCCTATTTCCTACTACTAATACCGGCAAAGAGGGAGTGAGCTTTTCTAATGCACCACAAAAAATATCGTACTCCATAGCACCTGTCATGATATGTGCACTGAAACTTTTGATCTCATTACGCTTTAAAAATTCTCCACCAACAACCGAATCGAAGTTGCTTGGAAAGAATTGATATAACGGACGATGCCCTGCATTCTCTTTTAAAAAGAACGCAGTAATTTCATCTAAACTTAACAATCCAACATACGTTTTCCCCTCTAACAAGGGGACAACACTTGCTCGGCGATCACTAATGAGGCGAATCAAGTTATATACTGGATCATCTGGATGAAGCGACCTGTAATCGGTAATCATCACATCCGACACTTTGGGTCGTACATCTTTCACCAACTCAGGTGGCTCAACATCGAGGCGATGAAACAAATCTTTTGTTGTCTCATTTAATGGGCCCAATCGAATGGGAATATAGGTGTTATGAGAGTCGACACTATTTTTCAGTCGAGCATAACACCATGCAGAACTTACCGAATCTAGATCAGGATTTCGATGACCAGTAATGTAGATACTTTCCATGTTGTACTCCACCTCTTATCCTACTAAATGAGCACCCATACCGCAACCTGCAATTGGGAAAATAGTATATCCTTTTGCCTTCATTGACCATTTTCTCTTTTCCGATAAGAATACAATCCAAAGGAGTTCAAGATATGAAAAAAGTAGTTATGGCAAACGATCATGGTGCGGTGGAATTGGCATCCCAACTTAAAGAGCATCTTATTGAAAGAGGGTTTGAAGTGAACCACCTTGGAGTAACCACTGATAGCTCAGTCGACTACCCAGATATGGCGGTTGCTGCTACAACTGAATTCTTACAAGGTGGATATGAATTTGGCGTCGTGTTGTGTGGAACCGGGATAGGAATCTCCATCAGTGCCAATAAAGTGGACGGCATCCGTTGTGCCTTACCACAAAATATCTTTGCCTCTCAAATGGCTGTAGCTCACAATAATGTGAACTTTATCGCCTTTGGTGGAAGAATTGAATACTGGGAGTCACCTATAGCAATGCTCGATGCTTTTATCGATGCTCACTTTGAACAAGGACGTCACTCTCGACGTGTCGATAAGATTATGGCTATCGAACAAATGTAAAGGGGTGAGGAAGTAACTCACTAAAACGATACTTCACCA
>JBBAFS010000089.1:0-5679 GCA_041655255.1 Sphaerochaetaceae bacterium | reverse complement strand
TCTCAGTGATGCTCACTCACACCAAAGATCTCGTCCTCCTCAAGCAGAAATAGAGTCGGTAAAAGATCAAATTGAGTTAATCAAACAAACAAACTTTCCAGGTCATCTTCATATTTGTCATATCTCAACACAAAAGGCTATTGAGTTAGTAATCCAAGCTAAAAAAGAGGGTCTAAAGATCAGCTGTGGAGCAACAGCTCACCACGCTCTTTTAGATGAATCATACATACAAAAGAGTAATCACCTCTTAAAGATGAACCCACCACTGAGAAGTAAGAAAGATCGTGAGTTTGTCTTTCATTCACTATTGGATGGATCAATTGATGTGATTGAATCAGATCACGCTCCTCACTCCTTAGAAGATAAAGCAAAAGGTGCTAGTGGTATTGTTGGCTTTAGAGGAACTCTTATTCTCATTGAGCGCCTCAGAGAAGAGGGAATCAGTGAAGAGGTGTTATTTAATCTACTGGGAAATAGGGCTAATGAAATCTTTGCTCAGAAGTGCCCCATTACTATTGCAAGTAACGAAGCACTCTCTCAGATGATAAAGGATATTCGAGATGAATATCCGTATGATCCTTTTGAAGTTATTCGACCTTAAGTTTTCCACCTAATGTCATAAAGCGTTCTACATCGATGCAAAATGCAATCCCCGACCCTGGTTGACTCAGAGATGGGACTGTTCTAATTGCCTCAAGAACGACACCGGTAAGACCTGAACCGACGAGCATCAATAAGATCTCTTTTTCTGGTACTAATTGAAAGCCGAAAAATTTAGCATCTTCCTCTTTTCCTGTTCCACGACCGTGGACGATGGTTCCTCCGGTAGCGCCCGCTTTTCGTGCAACATCCATCACTTCATCGGCGTTCCCTTTGTTCACAATACATGTAATAAGCGTGTGTGGACTGTCCATTGTGTTCCTCCTTGAATCGTCCTGCTTTAGTGAATTAAAGACAAGTGGGCTTTGAGTGTGGCTAATCACTGTAGGGATATCGACAAGCATCGCTTGTCCATAATAGTGATTCTTATGCTTTTTAAAAAAGCTTAATTGTTGCCACACCTCATCTACACATTGGTCATCACAAAGCGTGAGAATAATCTCTTTTTCAGAGTGTCCTAATCCTAAAGCTCGGATAAGACGACGATCTGTATCTTGTTTTGCTAATAGGATAGTACCTCCAACAGCTCCCGCCTCTTTAGTTAAAGCGACAACTGCTTCAGCAACACCCAGTTCAACAATCGATATAATTAATTTGCCCCAATGGGAGCTCTCTAGATGGTCTAAAGTCACTGTAAGACCCCCTCTGGCTGTGGTGCTTGTTTCTTTTTGTAGATTAACCCAAGAAGCTGTAGTGTAATAAGGGGCGTCATCGTAATAAGGGCAACAACGCCAAAGGCACTACTAAATGGATTGGCTCCAAAGCCGTTACTCGCACCTAAGGTAAAGGCTAATAAAAAAGAGTTCGAGATGGGCCCACTGGCCACAGCTCCTGAATCAAATGCTATGGCGGTAAACAGTGGTGGAGAGAAATACGACAACATAACCGCTATGAGATACCCCGGACCTAAGATATAAAAGAGGGGAATCTCATACAGCACTCGTGCCATAGCGAGTGCTAGGGAAACTGAAACTCCAATAGAGAAAAATAGCATCACAATCACTTTGTTAATCGCTCCACCAGAGACTTCTCGCACTTGGTCAGTTAATACCCATACACTCGGTTCAGCTAATACCACCACAGCTCCTAAAAAGAAGCCAATAGGAATTAACGCCCAAGAAAAGGTACTTGAACCAATGATCTCTCCAATTTGTCCCCCCACTGGCATAAAAGCTCCACTGACTCCCACTAAAAAAAGAATGAGACCCACTGAAGCATATAAAAGGCCCTCTACCATTCGGATGATTGCCTTTTTACTCTGTTTTAACAATGTGAAACTAAAAAGAAAAAAAGCAGCAACAATAGGACTAATAGCTTGAAGAACTTCAATTGATGTTGTCTTTATTAAATCAGGCCAATTGATTGTTGTCATAGAACTTGCGACATCGCTAGTAGCGCCACTACCGTCAATACGAGTGATAAGGGCAAAAAAGAGTAGTACCACAGCAGGGCCTATGGTACTCAGGCCCACTAAGCCAAAACTATCTTCTTCGCTTGTGGCACTTTTACGTACTGAGGCAACTCCTACCCCTAAAGCTAAGATAAAGGGGACGGTCATGGGACCCGTGGCAGCTCCTCCTGAATCAAAGGCAATTCCGATGAAAAAACGTTCACTAAAGTAAGCGAGGATAAATATAAGGGTAAAAATCGCAGTAATAAGATACCTAAATGAGATATTAAAAATAACACGAGCAAGGGCCATCATTAAAAACAGCCCCATCCCAAAGCTAATAGCAATAAGGAGGTGACTTTTTTGTACACTGTCGGTAAGAGAGGTAATTTGAGTCGATAGAACATGAATCTGTGGTTCAGCTAAAGTGACAAACAACCCCATCACTAAGCCACTGAGAAGAAGAAGTATTAATGAGCGTCTTTGCATCAAGGCTGAACCGATAGAAGAAGCTGTAGGGATAATACCTAAGTCAGTCCCATACAAAAAGAGACTTAAACCCAAAATAATGATGGCAGATCCCCCTAAAAAGGTCCAAAAATCTACCCAAGGAACAGGTGCTATAGTTATGTGTAAGAGAAAAACAATAAGCACAATAGGAAACACAGAAAGAGAGGTCTCTTTAAATTTCCGAAGTAATACCACACCCGACTCCTAAAAACTATATAATAAAAGAGCATATCAGTAATACAACATTGACTCAATAAGTGGACAACACACGTCTCACATGGTATCTTTTTGACAAAGAGAGGGTATATGTCAATAACAACTGCGTTCTTTCCAATAATTAAATATACCTATGGCACATGGATAAAAACCCGCTATCGCCTCACGGGTGTTGGCTTTGAGGAAATTTCAAAAGTGGGTCCCCATGTGGTGTTGGCTAACCATACACACGTCCTTGATCCTTTTTTCATCTCAGCTTACTACCCTCATAACATTAGGTGGGTCGCTGGGGCATACCTCTTTAAAAATAGGGCACTAAAGAGCCTGTTGGTGAACCTTGTTGGCTCAATTGGGAAACAACAAGGCCGAGGAGATATTCACACCATTAAGACAATTCACCAAGCTCTTAAAGAGGGTGATACCGTAGGACTCTTTCCTGAAGCAACCAGAACGTGGGATGGGGAATTACGCTACTTTGATGAATCGATTGCTAAATTAATAAAACTCTTTAAAGTTCCTGTGGTGTTCATCAACATGGAAGGGACCTTTGCCTTAAAACCACGGTGGGTCTTTCATACCCGTAAAGGCAAAAGTACTATTAGGGTAAAAAAGATCTTAAGTACACAAGAGATTGATTCATTACCTGTTCAACAGCTTTATGACGTAATCCGCTCTACTTTAGCGTTCAGCCACACTCAGTGGCAACAAAAAGAGAAACACCCATTTACCCACCCTAAAAAAGCCGAGAAGTTAGAACAATTTTTATATGCTTGTCCCTCTTGTGAGCGTTACTCAACACTCAAAAGTAAACACACCCGCCTGTATTGTAGTCACTGTGATTTAGTGATGGAACTCGACCCGTATGAAAAACTCTTATTAATCACTGGAGATAATAAGGGAATTCACTCACTCAGTGAATGGAATACGTGGCAACAAGAGTTCTTGGGAAATCACCTTGAACAGATGCCTAGTGATAGAGGAACACTCTTACAGCGGGGCATTGATGGTAAGCTTCTCACCTTAGCAACTCGGATGAGTGTACAATTACAACCCTCTGAGATTCTTATCACTCTCCCTCGTATCCCCAAAGGGGGAGCTTTACATAACATTGAAACAATACACTTTGATTACTCTTCTATACGCTCTTTTGCAATTAATGCAAAAGGGACTATGGATTTTTTCCACAAAGATCAACTGTGGCGCGTACGCTTAGCAAAAGGGGAGTCGACACTTAAGTATCAACAGTGGTATGAGAAACTACTACAAAGGAATACGACATGATGAACTTCAATTACATTATTCACATTGGTATTATTTCAGCATTCTTACTCATTGCATCATTCATTCGAGCACGAGTGAGATTCTTTCAACGATTCTTAATCCCTTCTCCTATTATTGCTGGAATATTCCTTTTGTTATTTTACAACTTTGGGGCACCAAAGATCGGGTTAAAAAGTGATTACCTTGGCGAGTTAGTCTACCATCTTTTGAATGTGAGTTTTATTGCCATGATGTTACGTGTCGATCCTGTCATTGAAGAGAAAAAACACCACCGTAGGGTGTTAGCTCAAAACGTCACTGTTATTATGGCCCAATACGGTCTTCAAGCTTTTTTTGGTCTTGGAGTGACTGCCATATTAATTCTTACTCTTACACCCAACCTCTTTCCCGCTATTGGATACACTCTTCCTCTTGGTTTTGAGTTAGGGCCAGGTCAAGCCTACTCAATTGGACTAGGGTGGGAACGAATGGGCTTTGTGGGAGGCTCTTCAGTTGGTCTTACTATGGCAGCTATTGGCTTTTTAGTGGGATCGTTTGGAGGAGTTATCCTCATTAACCAAGGAATTAAACGAGGATGGATCGGTAAAGAGTATATCCAAAAGATGGATAAAAAAAGTATTCGAACAGGCTTTTTTAGTCGCTTAGAGACCGAACGCCCAGTGGGCTCACTACTGAGTACCGACGGAGAGTCGTTAGATACACTAAGTTACCACATCGCCCTTATTATGTTGACTTATCTTATCAGCTGGGCTTTTTTAACAGGTTTAAGTGCTCTATTAGCTTTAGTAGGAGATATGGGAGTCGAGTTAGCTGAGAGCTTATGGGGAATTAACTTTGTCTTTAGCGCCTTTAGTGCACTGCTTGTAAAAGTAATCATGAAAAAAGTAGATGTCGATACCACTGTCGATAACGGAACCTTAAACCGAGTAAATGGTTTGTCGGTCGATTTAACGGTTGCTGCCTCTTTAGGAGCTATTAGCTTAGTGGCAGTGAAAGGGTATTGGCTCCCAATTCTCGCTCTCTCTGTGACAGGAATTGTGATTACTCTTGTGATCTTACCTTTTTATGCTTCACGATTGTACGATGATCACCAGTTCTTTAGAATGTTATTAATCTACGGAACCGCAACAGGGACACTACCAACAGGTTTAGCACTGTTGAGAGTTGTAGACCCCGAATTTGAAACTCCCGTGGCAACCGATTATCTTTATTCAGTAGGGATAGTCTTTGTCTTAGCTATTCCGTTTATCTTAACGATTAACTTACCTGCTTTTAGTGTCACTCAAAATAAGCCTCACCTTTTTTATCTCGCTATCCTCATTGCAGGTGCGTATCTTCTTTTGAGTTTTCTTGCGTATCTCTTGTTAGCTAAAAAGAGGGCTTTCGCTAGTAAGGAGAAACTCTTTCATGTAGAGTAGAAGTGTTATGAACTTTACTTCTACTTTATTAGAAAGAACAAAGCAATTCGCATCTGAAGTTGATTCACTTGAGTTTCAATTTACAGGTGTGATTTATAATCCCCTCTCTTATGCATGGGAGATGCACAAAGCCTATTTGACTCAATATGTACATGAGCAACCAGAGATTTATTTTATGGGAATGAACCCTGGTCCCTTTGGAAT
>JBBAFS010000088.1:0-5802 GCA_041655255.1 Sphaerochaetaceae bacterium | reverse complement strand
TTATATCAGGTTGAATGATATAGTAGTTGACGGTATTACTCTGAAGGGAACTAAGAATGTTGGTGGAGCAATCGGCTACGCTTACAATACCTATATAATAGGAAACGGAACTCTGGATCATAGTATAGCTGCAAGTAGTATTGAAATAGAAGGCCAAGAAAATGTCGGTGGTGTTATAGGCTACTATCAGACGAGATCACGAAATTTGCCGTCATCACCGAGCTTGGGAGTTACATTAGCTGATATAAGCGTAAGTGATGCATCTATAGAGGCTACCTCAGCTAACAACGTCGGTGGTGCCATAGGGCATGTGAACAACGCAGATATCAAAAAATGTGTAATTACGGACTTGTCTATAGAAATAAATAACTCTGAAAACATAGGTGGTTTAATCGGGTATCAGTTTGGTTCAATAATAACCTATTGCTCTGTAGAGGGTGGGATAGTTGGCGAAGCTTCAGAAAATATAGGTGGATTGATAGGTTATGGAAAAAATAATCGTGGTAGTTCTTATAACATTGAAGATTCCTCGACACACATTGAGATAGGTATATTTGGTGACTCCTCTAATATCGGTGGTCTTATGGGCTTAGGCTATAAAGGGGAGGTAAATAAGTGTTCTTCACAGGGCTCAATATATCGAACTCATAATATAGGTACAGTGAACAATGTTGGCGGCCTAATTGGTACAGGCACTTACAGTTTTGGTTTGAAAGAGTGTTTTGCAGCAACTCATATTAAAGCTAATCATCGACTTGGTGGATTAGTGGGTAACTTAACAGATACAGCATCAGATACCTTTACGAGCATTATAGACTGCTATGCGACAGGCAATATTGAAGGGAAGACTAATGTTGGTGGCTTAGTGGGTTACCTTGGATGTAGAAGCGAAGTCTCGAATTCATATTCTATAGGTAAAGTAACCGGTTCTTCAAACGTCGGCGGCTTAGTCGGTAACTCTGATGGTGGCGGAAATAAAATAGAAAACTCCTATTGGGATATAGTTACCTCCTATAAAAATGTATCATTGAATGGAGATATAGGCGAAGGTCTGATGACAGTCGATATGGTAAGGGATAATTCTGAATACACTGACTGGAACTTCTATAACGTATGGGCAATGGAAGATTATACCACTTATCCGTATCTACAATGGCAAGATGGGCCTGGTGTCCATAACTATCCTAAGCACGGGCACCACAAGGTGTATAAGGGTAGAACGGTCTATTGGGAATCGTTCCCCGTACTACTGTATAATGGTATCGACTTTGCTGAAGTATTAGAGCCGCTAACCAATATAGAGGCTCTAAGTACAGTGTATGCGCAAAGTGATGTTACAAGAGTTTGGGAAGATACCCAGTGGAGTGGAATCTTGGACTTCGTTAAGACTGGTGGTTATAAGTTAGAATTCGTAGATGATGAAGAGTATGAGCTCATTGTCCCTGGGACTGCGATAAATTACGACAATACGACGGTAACATTGAGTCCAGAACCATATGTTAATTGGGTAGGTTATTGGATTCCTCAGCCTCAACACGTCTCAGACGTTTTTAATGATCCTGCGTTTGACTATGTCAAAGAGGTAAGAGGTGAGGGCTGGGCTATCTCACGTTCTGAATCGGGTGGAAGCTGGGGATTCAGTGTTACAAAAAAGAGCTATATGTCTTATGGTAAGATGTATGAGATAGTGACATTTAGTGACGATGATGAAGAGTTCTCATGGCCTTTACCAACAGCACCTTATTATCCTCCAGCTGATCCAACTTACCCAGTTGATCCAAAAGCCACTCCAAGTATCTTTAGCTTCAAAGACGGTCCTGACTACGAGGTCTTTAACATAGAGAGCATCGATAATGATCAAGATGTTATTGAGGTTGGTGTCTTTGCCGGCGATACCTGTGTTGGAGCGAGTGTGTTTACAGGGGAGTATCCTTTACAGATACTTGCCTATACCAACGCTTCGCATTCAGAAGAGGTAATCAGCTTTGTAGTACATCGTAGTGCTCGCGGAGAGGATAGCAATGTTCGTACAGTTGAACTATTGGATCCCGAGACAGGAGAATACTATGAAGAGGTGTTGCAGCCACAAGCTAAACGAATTGCTGCTCTGCGCTTGGGTGCGGGTGATGAGATAGAGGAGAGAGAAGAGGTTGTTAAACCTCAATTTACTCTCTCTCAGAACTACCCTAACCCGATACTGATGGGTCAAGTATCAAGGTCTTCAGAGTTAACGAAGATTGACTTCTCGCTACCAGAAGCTGCAGAGGTATCTCTGAATGTATACAATATCAAAGGGCAGTTAGTTAAAACCTTAGCCTCAGGTGAGCTATCAGCCGGAAGACACACAGTTAGCTGGGATGGCAATAACGTAAATAATCAGTCAGTAGGTTCCGGTGTCTATTTCTATAGATTAGACAACGGTAAGAAAACAATCAACCGTAAGATGTTGATAGTCAAATAGTCATATAATTAAGAGAGGGGGTGTGTTTTTACGCCCCCTTTACAGCATAGGTGATAGTTTAATATAGTTTGGAAGCCGTGGTTAATATTGACTATTTGGTGATTGCGGGGCGAGCAAGCCGGTCCCCTACAATTCGGTGGAATGTTGATGATTTATCGGGTCGAGCAAGCCGCGACCCCTACGAAATCGTTCGGGTTGAAACAATATTATTCGGTCTTGTAGGGGACGGGCTTGCTCGTCCCGCCAAAGCGAGTTTCGAGCCGGTTCAAACAGCTATATGACACTATCACGCAGACATAACAATGAGAAACAATAAACAATAGGAGATAAGGAATGAAGAAGTTGTTTGCTTTAGTACTGGTGATGATTACGGTTGGTCTTCTATCGGCGGCAGTCTGGGAGATTAAACAGGATGGGACTGGTGATTTTAAGACAATAAACGAAGGGTTTTATATGGCTCGTAGTGGGGATACGATTCTTGTCTATCCTGGAGTATACTACGAGCGTATAAACTTTCAGGGGAAGAACATAAACTTAACGAGCCTTTATCGCGAAGATATAGATAACAGAGAGATGATAGCTGAAACAGTTATAGATGGAGCTCATCAAGGAACTGTGATAACATTAAAAAATAACGAGACAAGAGAGGCAATAATAAACGGATTTACTATTAGAAATGGGAGTGGTGATAATCATAGGTCTTCCTCTCGTACTCAAGGAGGTGGAATTTACTTGAAAAATGCCTCACCAGTAATCAGCAACTGCATAATGGAATATAATAGGGCCGCATCAGGCGGGGCTGTATATGTGTATACTGACTCTCATCCCCTATTGAGAGGTAACATAATTAGGTATAATGAAGTGGCTTATGCAGGAGGGGGGATCTGCTCCACAGGTGCGGTAGCATACCCTCCTTCGGTAGAGTTTTGTCAAAAGCGGCTCAACAGTGTTTATTTGAATAACGGTACCGATTGTTCGGATTTGTTTTTATGCGGAAGTAAACAAGGAAACGTCTATTTGGATACATTTACTATCTCTTATCCTGACCTTTATTTTATCGGAATTCAAAAAGATTTTTATCCCAATATTGAGGTATCTATTAAAAAAGGGAAGATAGAATTAGTAGAGGCTGATCTGTACGTTAGCTCAACAGGTGACGACACGAATAGTGGGCTTACACCTGAAGAGCCTTTGAAAACCATTGCCTACGCGATGACTCTTATTAAACCTGATGAGAATATAAGACGAAAGGTTTACGTTGCAAATGGATATTACTCCAAATCAATGAACGATCAAGTGTTCCCAATACACCTAAAGAGTTATGTTGATCTGATAGGTGAGTCCAAAGAGGGGGTAATTTTAGATTCCGAATTTTCAGGGCATCACATGGGGGCTTGGATTAATCCTGATCTTTTTATTGCAGAATACGCCAGAGAGTTTTCTGTTAAAAATTTTACTCTGTTAAACGGGGGTGATCCTCAGAGCACAGCTTGTAATGGTGCAATAAACACACGTTGTGCCACTGAGTTTGAAGTCGATAACGTTCATATAGAAAACTGCGTAACTTTTTATACGTTTGGAGTAAGTATCTCAAAAGGGGGTTATCAGATAAAAAACATCTCAATGTATAATAATAAAGCTACTTCAACCATGGAGTTAGAAAACGTATATGATTTTGACGTATATATGGAGAATATTCGTATCCGTAAGACGATGCAATCTCAGTATTCAAACTCTTCCGGTGGCTCCGCACTGCTCGTTGAAGGGAATTCATCAGTTAGGCCTGGTAAAGCGAGGAGTACGATGGTCAACATAGAAGTATCAGGTTGTGAGCGGTATACCGATCCCTTTTTTGCTGGTTCTCCGCACGGGGCAGTGCATTTTGTGTATGACGGTTACTTTAGATTAATTAACGCTACTATTGCTGATAATATCTCCGACACCGAGTTTGGTGGAGGGCTTGTTATTTATTATGGAAACAAAAGGATAGATATTTATAATTCGATCATTTATGGAAATACACCAGGCAATATTGCTTTAGAGAATACATATTTGTATGATCACCACGAGACCAATGTATATAATTCACTTGTAGGCGGAGGTCCTTGGAATATCTATAAAATGGGAAACTGTTCTCTCCATTGGGATGACAGTAATATTGATGCTGATCCTTTATGGGTGGGTGATTCTAATTTAGAGGAGTACCCCTATATGTTGCAAGAGGGGTCACCAGCTATAAATAAGGGGACTCTTGATATACCCGATTTTGAGTTTCCTGAGTTTGACTTAGCGGGCAACCCTCGTATCGTCAACGGAATGATTGATATGGGTGCTTATGAATATCAAGGTGTAACCAGTGTTGGTGGAGAGACATTACCTAACATAGGGGCGTTCGACTACAAGCTCTACAACTATCCAAATCCAATCTCTCTGAACGAAAATGCAAGCGGTACAGAGCGCTCTATGCCAGGTACGACGATAAGCTTTCAACTACCGAAGAGTAGTCAGGCTATAATCGACATTTATAACGTCAAAGGTCAGTTTGTTAAGCGACTGATCAACGCCGAGCTATCCAAAGGTGAATATAGTATCTTTTGGAACGGTAAGGATGAGCAGGAACGTTTAGTTGGTAGTGGTCTTTATATGTATCAGTTGTCGGTAGACGATGTAATAGTAAGCACCGGTAGGTGTACAGTGGTTAAATAAGGGTAAATACAATTGTGTGTAAGGGCATCTTCAACAATAGATGCTCTTACCCCTAAAAAGGCAGCTTGATGAGGCTGTCTATAATAAATAAAAAAAAGAAGTAGTGGAGGAAGAAATGAAAAGGATTTATATTTTGTTTGGTTTGATTTTTCTTATTATGTTTTTGACTACTGGTTTGCTCAACGCCCAGTTTGCTGGTGGAAATGGTACGGAGGAAGATCCATACTTAGTTGAAACTGCTGCTCACCTCAACAATGTGCGAAATCATATGGGCGCTTATTTTTTACAAATAGATAACATTGACCTTACGGGTTATAATTGGGTGCCTATAGGTGTTCTGCCGACACCTTATGATGATCAACCCTTTTATGGTATATATGATGGCAGTAACTTTACTATAGAAAACTTGACTATAGATAATCCGAATAACGATTATGTAGGACTGTTTGGTTACACTATTGACGCGAAACTAAATAATATAAGGCTAAGTCAGGTCAGTATTGATGCTGGTTCTGCAAGTTGCGTTGGCGCCCTTTCTGGTATAGCTATCAACACTTTTGTATTTAATTGTTCAGTTATATCTGGTTCTATTAAAGGGGACAATATAGTGGGCGGTATTATTGGCAGTTTGGCAA
>JBBAFS010000087.1:0-5883 GCA_041655255.1 Sphaerochaetaceae bacterium | reverse complement strand
CTTCTAATCCAATAGGGATTTGCATCAATACCGCATTCAAATCGAGTTTTTCAACTAACTGATCTTTTACTCGATAGGGGTTCGCTCCCGTACGGTCACACTTATTCACAAATGCGATTCTGGGAACTTTATATCGTTTCATTTGTCGGTCGACTGTAATCGACTGAGATTGAACTCCAGCAACAGAACAGAGCACTAAGATAGCTCCATCTAAGACACGTAAAGAACGCTCTACCTCAATGGTAAAGTCGACGTGTCCGGGAGTATCAATAACGTTAATAGGATGATCTTTCCAAGTAACGTTCGTTGCGGCACTCGCAATGGTGATTCCCCGCTCACGCTCAAGTTCCATCGAGTCCATTGTTGCACCAACACCATCTTTACCACGCACTTCGTGAATAGCGTGGATTCGATTTGAGTAGTACAGAATTCTCTCTGATAATGTAGTTTTTCCTGAGTCAATATGGGCACTAATACCAATATTTCTCATTCTTGTTATCTCTGACATACATATTCCTCTTTTTTTGCAATAACGGACGCCTCTTTTTCCAACACCAAAACTTGTTGAACTCCCTGCAAATGGACTCAACCCATAAGTAACACGAGAAGTGACAGCAACATGATTGATTGTTTGGCTTAAAACGTCAAATCGGCTTACCAAAGGGGATGGTAGTATATTCTTACAGATTATTCAATCACTTGCTACAACGAATGTTACTAGATAAAACACAAGAGCATTGCTACACTTACCAACAGATAGGAGAAGTATATGGCAAATGTTTTTACCAAGATTATAAGAGGAGAAATTCCTTCAGTTACCCTCTTTCAAGATGAGTTATGTACCGTTATTTTAGATATTGCCCCAGTGAATAAAGGTCACATGCTGGTGATTTCAAACGAAGTGTATCCCACACTCGAAACGTGTCCTTTGTCTACACTTTCACATATGATGAGTGTGGTCCAAGCGTGTGATACAAAACTTCGAGAGACTCTTAAAGCAGATGCAGTTAATATTGTCATTAACGATGGCCCCGCTGCAGGCCAAGAAATCCCCCACCTTCATATCCACGTGATTCCCCGCTACGACGATGATGAAAAGCGTCTCAGTTTTCCTAAAGAGTCGTACAAAGAGGGGGAGATACAACAGTACGGAGAGAAATTGAGTATCACCTTGTAGCCCCCCTTTTTTACTTGCTCTGTAAAGGTGACGTTGGTACACTTTCGTGTATGAGAGTGTGCCATTTTTGTAAAAGCGAGATCTCTTCCACATATACTATCGGGTATGCTAGTGAGTGCCCCTCTTGCTCCCGTCCTTTAAAGATTTGTCTCAATTGTCGTCATTATGACCCTCACGCCTACCACGAATGTACCGAAGGGGTAGAAGAACGGGTTCATGATAAGGACAGAGCGAACTTTTGTGATTACTTTAGTATGAGAGAGAGTGGAAAAACGACTCAATCGACCCGATCTGATGAAGCTCGATCAAAGTTCAACTCTCTGTTTAACGACGAATAGGAGATCTGTTATGTTAGATATTGGTTCAAAAGCCCCCACTACTAAGGTTCTCACCGACGAGAATAAAGAGGTGAGCTTACAAGATTATGAAGGATCGTATGTAGTACTATATGCTTATCCAAAAGATAATACTCCTGGGTGTACCACCCAAGCATGCTCTTTTAGAGATGAATCGAGTGCTATCACCGACTCTGGTGCTGTTATTTTGGGTATCAGTGCTGATAGTGTTGCCTCACATCAAAAATTTAAACAAAAGCACAACCTCCCATTTACTCTCTTATCTGATGAGAGTCATACCCTGTTAGAAGAGTTGGGAGTGTGGCAACAAAAAACAAGCTTCGGTAAAACAAGGATGGGGATAGTTCGCACCACCTTCATCTTTGATAAAGAGGGAAAACTGATTCACATCTACCCAAAAGTGAGTGTCCAAACACACGGTAAAGAGATTGCTGAGTATCTCTCTACGCTTTAGAGTACTCCCCTTTCTCTCGAAGAACATCCAAATCAATCTCACACGCTATGGTGGGCATGCCAATACCCCAGTTATCTAGTACTGCAGGGTGAATCTCACCAAAGACACCTACCACTTCATGAGCACTGAGAATGTGTCCACATCGTCCTTCGATGAATCGTGGATCGACGATAGGGGCGAGGGTGTACGATCGATGTAAGAAATAAAAGAGTGTTGAGATATAACTATTGAGTTGGTTAAATCCAATCTCACTTGCTGCACCTAAAAACCCAAGGTAATTACGAGTCGTTGTTCCAGAGTTATCACTCTCATCTAAGAAGGCAACTTTTCCAATCTCAAAGATATAGTGAGGATACTGGGCATGAGCGCTGACACTTTCGGATTCCAAAAGTGATGGAATAATAGAGGGACGAACAAACTCGTAGTTTTCACTCATCGGATTGGCAATCTGAATATACTCAGATCCATCGACTCTCATGTTATCGATATACTCTTTTTTAGATCCTAAATAGTTGTACATCATCTCTTGAAAGCCAAGACCTACCATCAGATCTTTCGCTTCTCGAATAAAAATTTCAGCATCAGTTAATCGACCAATGGTTGAGTCGTGAGGTAATTCAGGTTCAAATAGGCTCATCCCATGACCAATCATCACATCTTCAACGATATCGATTTGATGAAGAAAGTCGTTACGATACTCAGGGACTGTGATATAGACCATCTTCTCATCGGTCACACTATGAATACCCATTTTCCTTAAGGCTGTAGAGATTTCTTCTTCACTGAGATCTTTACCAAGAGTTTTACGTAAGAACTGTAGATCACAGGCAACTGGCTTTTGGAAATAGTAAGGCACTGTCACTTCTGTCCCATACTCAGTTTCATAAGGGAATTGACACTTCACAGGTAAAATTTCATAACCAAGATCGGCACAATCACAGGCAACTATATTTGCTGCTAACAGTAGATCATCTAAGATTGGTCCACTAAATTCAATAAAGAGATTCTCATCACCCTCTTCTACAGCCCCGATATAAGCACTGTTAATCACTGGAGGAAAACTTAACACTTCTCCTTTGTCATCATATAAGAGGGGGAACACAGGCTTATCTGCAACAATGTGTCCAAACTCTACCCCTTTGGGGTGCTTGGTAAGTATCTCTCGCATACTCATCTCTTGATCACTGTGAAGAGGGACAAACTTCGTTGTATCGGGATCAGCGCCTTTATAGTGAATCGGGTACGTCATCAAGTCACTACGATAAATTCCCATGGCGATTGTTTTTCTTTTTTGTCCAAAGTTGTGGCACAGTTTCTCTTGCGATTGGATAAGACTTAATAAGATCTTCTCATCAACAACAACACCACGAACGCCAAATCCAATGGAAAATGGGCGTACTTGCTCTGCTGAAGCATCAACAATTAAAGCTCTCCCTTCACTATCGATAGTCTCTTCTTCTGTTGAGAAAAAGTCGTATTGAGCAATCTCTTGATCTCTCACTGAGGCTAACTGACGAACTAAACCAGGAGTCGACCATAAATCGGGTCTGTTAGTATCATTGAGTTCAATTTTATAGATCTTCTGTTCACTATCAAATCCATCGAGTTCAGCTTTTGCTACAGGAAGGAGGTCTTCAAGAACATCGTTGGTATAAGACTCTTGCATGAGAGTATTAAACATCTGTTGATCAACATCTATTTTAGGCATTAGTTTCCCCTCCTCATTCGGACACTCTCAATATTAGGGGTAAAGAGCTCACGTAAATCATTTAGCTCTAAATGCATTAAAGCCATTCGGTCAATTCCTAACCCCCAAGCCAACACAGGGACATCTAAGCCCAGAGCTTTGGTGACTTCGGGTCTGAATATGCCACTACCACCCAGTTCAAACCACCCAAGGGAGGGGTGTTTGATATGAACTTCGATTGAAGGTTCGGTAAATGGGAAATATCCTGGAACATATTTTACTTCTGTTGCACCAGCAACTTCTTCGGCGAACATCTTAAGTAATCCTAACAAGGTACGTAAATTCACATCATCACCAAGGACAATTCCTTCGGTTTGGTAAAAGTCAGCACCGTGAGTTGCATCTACTTGGTCGTATCTAAAGCAACGGACAATACCAAAGTATTTTCCAGGAATACGTGCTGTGGGGAGAGTCTTTGCTGAGATAACTGTCCCTTGGCTTCTCATCACCTGACGGCGAGTGAAGTCGTGATCAAATGAGTAGCCCCAGCCACGACTTCCAGTGGTCCACCCGTTTTCGTGTGTTTGAGCAACCTGAGAGAGATACGGCTCTTCAATCATCTTTGCATGAGAAGGGTTTTTCACATAATAGACATCGTGAATATCTCGTGCTGAGTGGAATTGAGGCATAAAGAGAGCATCTCCATTCCAAAACTCGTTTTCTACCAGTGGTCCATCAAACTCTTCAAATCCTAATGAGACTAGTTTATCTTTTACCCATGTTAAATAAGAGGCATATGGATTTTTTCTCCCCAACATAATTCTTGGTGGAGGTGTTTGAAGGCTGTATGGTCTAAAAGAGCCCGTTTTCCACGACCCTGTTGAGAGCATCTGAGATGTTAAAGATCCAAACTCCAACCCGGTAATCTCTTGTTCTAATAACACTTTTTTAGCAGCAACGCCATCGGACGTTAATGTATAGGTAACATCTTCTCGTTCTACTACTTTAAGTGGAGAGGAGCTTGCTCCTCTTTTCTTACTATTACGAGAAACAAAAGCTTTCTCATCTTTAGATAAAGAGTCTTCATCTAATGGCTCTCTCTCTGCACGAGAGAGGACCTCTTTACCGATGGTCACTTCAATAGGAGCTTCCTTTATGAGAGCTTGAGCTTTATTACCCTCTCCCATCGAGCAAGCTCTCAGTTTACTTAATAACCCAAAATTCGATCCAACATCAGATGACTCTAATGATAATTTTTCAGCAATCTCAGGAAGGGAGTGAGGTCCATCAGTGACTAACAAGTTGAATATTCGCTCAATGGGAGTTCCCTCCTTAAGTTGAGCTTTTCCAACATCGGTAATTTCATATAACGTACGGCGTATTCGTTGTTGTTCAACAATGAGGTTTTTTCCACTGAGCCAACTAAAGGCTTGGTTACACTGTCCAACATTGTAATCCAATTCTTCGATTAACCGTTCAGCGGTGATTTTCTCTCCCTCAGAGACATGACGCAACAGTCGTATTTCAAGAGGGTGCAAGTTTCGTACATCGATATCCATAATTTAAGACTCCTACACTTATGTAGAGGACATAAGTGTCCGTATTGTATCGAGTCGATAAGAAAAATTAAAGGGCTATATATTACTCTTTAATCAGCATCTGTTCGATAAAGCCGATATATTGAGCATGGTAATCTTTTAAAGGATAGAGTTCTTCGATTGCTGGATCGATAAAGTCTGAACTCTCAAAAAAAGTCTTGGATGCTTTTGAGCAACAGTAGACCATATTCGCCTCTTCAAAGGTGATCCATCTATGATCAATATATGTTGGGGTTAATCCTGCTAACTCTATTTTGTTGGTATCTCTTCCTGAATGAGAGCCACAAATTTGGAGTGCTTCAGCATACTTTGGAGAGAAAAAGCTGACAGTGAAATGATCATACTTCTCTAAAAACTCATAGGTATACCGAGTAGGACGAACGACAACTGAGAGAGCTGGTTTTTTCCACATATATCCAAAAAAGCCCCACCCTCCGGTCATGGTGTTCCACTTGTCACTACTACCCACAGTAATGAGAAAACTCTCATCTCCAATGGTAGTAAACGGATTTAATTCTACATCTTCTACATTATATTGTTCAAACATACTTAGCAGTCTAAAGTGCTTTTGTTTGCACGTCAATGAGACCTCTTGAGAGCTTAACTCCTTT
>JBBAFS010000086.1:0-5949 GCA_041655255.1 Sphaerochaetaceae bacterium | reverse complement strand
TATTGTTGCCTAAAGGGCATCATATAATACAATTTATGGAGGGGATGTATGAAAAAGATTCTAACTATCTTGTTAGTACTAGTTCTCATCAGTTCTTTTACAGCATTGTTTGCTGGAGGACAAAGCGAGCCGAAAGAGAAAAGGATCAAAATTGGTATCTCAGTTGGAACACTTCGCCAAGAGCGATGGGTTCGTGAAATTGAGATGTTTGAAGCTTTCGGTAAGGCCAATAATGTAGATATTTTGGTTCAATCAGCTGAAGACGATCCTAACCGTCAAGTTTCACAAGTTGAAAACCTGCTGAGCCAAGGTATTGACGTTCTTATCGTTCAAGCTCTCGACAGTGAGGCTATCGGAGTAGTTATCGATCCAGCACACGCTGACGGAGTACCTGTAATTGCGTATGACCGTTTTGTTCGTAATGGAGATCTCGATTACTACGTAACATTTGACTCCGTTAAAGTTGGTGAAGTTCAAGCAGAATTTGTTGTGAGTAAAGCACCAAAAGGGAATTACATCTGGCTCAAAGGTGGACCAGAAGACTTTAACGCACACCTCGTTGCTCAAGGTCACAGAAATATCTTACAACCTTACATTGATCGTGGAGACATCAATATTGTCTTAGAGCAATGGTGTATCGGTTGGGATCCAGAAGAGGCCCTCAGACACACAGAAAATGGTTTAACTTTAGCAAACAACAACATCCAAGCTGTTATTGCATCTAACGATGGAACAGCTGGTGGAGCTATCCAAGCACTCGCAGCTCAGGGCTTAGCAGGCAAAGTGCCTATTGCTGGTCAGGACGCAGATATTGCAGCAGCTCAAAGAATTGTTGAAGGAACACAAACTGGTACTGCTTACAAACCACTTGCACTTCTTAACCGTGCAGCTATTGAGTTAGCCATGGCTCTAGCACAAGGTAAAGATCCAAAAACAGCTTTAGATCCTGCCTTAGGAGTTTGGACTCAACTTGATAATGGTTACAAAATGGTTGATTCATTCTCCGTTGACGTAGTTGCTGTCGACAAAGACAACATCGACGAAGAGCTTATCAAAAGTGGTTTCCACAAACTTGAGGACGTGTACAAAAACATTCCTCGATCACAGTGGCCTAACTTATAGGTATTTGACAACCAAAAAAACTCATGGGGGAGTATTCCCCCATGTGTCTTAAACGATAAGGAAAAGGTTATGTCAAACAAAATTTTAGAAATGCAAAACATCACAAAAATATTCCCAGGAGTGCGGGCTCTCGATGATGTATGTTTGCAGGTAAATAATGGAGAAGTCCACGCAATTTGTGGAGAAAATGGAGCAGGAAAGTCTACGTTAATTAAAATTCTTAGCGGAGTGTATCCAGAAGGAACATACGAAGGGAGAATCTTGATTAATGATGAGGAACACGTCTTCAGTGGCACCAGTGCTGCTGAAAAGGTTGGTATTGTGTGTATACACCAAGAGTTGGAACTCATTCCTGATCTTACAGTAGCTGAAAATATTTTCTTGGGTAAATATCCTCACAAATTTGGAGTTGTCGATTGGAACGAGATTTATTCACAAACTCGAGAACTCCTCAAAGAAGTTGGTCTTCATCGAGAATCACAAGATGAAGAGGGGCGACAAGTCAAACCTACAGATATCATAAAACATTTAGGAATTGGACAACGCCAATTAGTAGAGATTGCAAAGGCCCTCGCTCGGGATGCCAAAATCCTTATTTTAGATGAACCAACTGCTGCTCTTACAGAGACTGAAGTTGAAACTCTGTTAGGCATTTTAGAAGAGTTACGCAGTCGAGGTATTACGAGTATTTACATTTCACACAAACTCGATGAAGTAATGCATATAGCTGACCGAGTCACTATCTTACGAGATGGTAAATCGATTGGTTCAGACGATATTAAAAACATAACCAAAAACGATATTATTCGAATGATGGTTGGTCGTGAGTTAACCAACCTTTTCCCATACGAAGATCATAAACAACAAGACAAAGTTCTCGAAATTAAAAACTACTCAGTCCAAGACCCAGATATTCCAGGTCGCTTCCTCATTAAGGATGTGAACATTCATGCCAATAAAGGTGAGATTCTAGGAATCAGTGGATTAATGGGAGCGGGGAGAACTGAGTTGTTTACCTCATTATTCGGAGCTTTTCCAGCCAATAGTGTGGGGGACATCTTTATAAATGGAGAGAAAGTCTCTATTAAATCTCCAGTTGATGCACTCTCACATGGATTTGCATTAGTGACTGAAGATCGAAAACGCTATGGTCTTATCCTTGGGATGGATATCAAAGAGAATACTACGATGGCATCCTTAGAAGATATCTCAAAACTGAGCGTTATTGATATGAACCAAGAGATTGCTCTCACTCAAGAACTCATTGAGAAATTAAAAACCAAAACATGGGGAGTAGAAGAGAAGGCGAAAAACCTCAGCGGTGGTAACCAACAAAAAGTTGTGTTACAAAAAGCACTTCTTACAAAACCTAAAATACTTGTGTTAGATGAACCTACTCGTGGAATCGATGTAGGTGCAAAACTGGAAATTTATAAAATCATGAACCAACTCGTTGAAGAGGGGGTAGTTATTATCATGATTTCATCCGAATTAGAAGAAATTCTCGGTATGAGTAACCGGATTTATGTGATGGCTGAAGGGCGCATCACCGGTGAATTTACAGCAAAAGAGGCAAACCAAGAGAATATTATGCAAGCTGCCGTTGGAGGAATGGTATGAACTCGTTCAAAAAATATCTTAAAACAATTGAACTAAGAAATTTTGTCATGATTGGAGCATTACTGCTCATTTGGGTTGTCTTTTCAACGCTCACCGGAGGATCATTTCTATTAACTAGGAATATCTCTAACTTAGTTCGACACATGGCCCTTGTTGGAATTCTAGGTATTGGAATGACCATGGTTATTATTACAGGGAATATCGACTTGTCGGTAGGATCTATTTTAGGGGCCATGGGAGGACTCGCTGCAGTATTACACGTCTGGTATGGAGTCGGAACGTATCAAACAATTGGGATTGTACTTCTTGTTTCAATGATTATTGGTACAGCCCAAGGAGCTATTATCTCCTATTTGAAAGTTCCTGCCTTTATTGTGACGTTGGGAGGACTACTGATTTTCCGTGGAGTTCAGCTCGGATTAACAAAAGGAATTTCAATTGCACCATTTGCTGATACCTATAAGATATATGGCCAAGCTTATATAGCACCTTCTATTGTTTGGGTTTTAGCTATTGCAACATCAATTGTGTTATTCCTTCTCGATGCAAAAAAACGGTCAGATCGAATTAAGTATAAATTTGAAGTCTCTAATTTTGGCATATTTATTGGAAAGAACGTTGTCCTTACCTTAATCATCCTCTTTGTAGCCTTTATTCTTAATAGCTATCGAGGGCTCCCTATGCAGGTCTTTTTGATGATGCTCTTAGTCGTCATTTTTACCTTCGTAACACAAAAGACCACATTCGGACGAAGTATTTATGCGATGGGAGGAAACTTTGAAGCCTCTCTTTATTCGGGAATCAAAGTAAAAAGAAACCTCGTTATTGTCTATGCTATTAACGGCCTTATGGCAGGAATTGCCGCTGTTGTTATTACCGCTCGATTAAACGCTGGTACTCCTACTGCTGGAATGAATATGGAACTCGATGCTATTGCTTCATCAGTTATCGGCGGAACAAGCATGAGTGGTGGAGTTGGTAAAGTCTATGGAGCTATTTTGGGAGCTCTCTTTATGGCTTCAATCGACAACGGTATGAGTATGATGAATATCGATGCCTATTGGCAGTACATCGTTAAAGGTGTCATTTTAGTTGTTGCAGTGTGGTTCGATATTTATTCAAGTAAAAAAGCATAAGGGAGAATACAATGGTACCTATTGTTGCAAGCGTCACACCAAATAAGACAAAGTTCGGCCCACTTCTCTATCCAGGAGAGCTAGAAAGAGGAATTAAAGAACTTGGAGAGTTTGGATACGACGGTATCGAACTGAGTTTGAGAACAATCCAAGATGTGGATGAATCTAAGCTTAGTAAGATGCTTCAAGATGCCAATATGAAGTTGTATTCAATTGCAACAGGTCAAAGCTTCATTGAAGATGGACTCTCTTTGTTCCATGTTGAAAAAGAGAAAAGAGATCAAACAGTAGATCGCCTTAAAACGTTTGTTGATCTTATCGACTCGTTAGGTGGTAAGGCTGTCATATTAGGTGGGATAAGAGGAAAAATAGACTCTTCTGATCCTGAATCCCAGTTTGCTGGAGGAGCTGATGCTATAGAGAGCATACTCGCATACGCTGAACAAAAAAAAGTCACTCTCCTTTTAGAAGCTATTAATCGCTACGAGACAAACTTATTTGTCACTGTTCAATCGTGTGTGGAGTTCATTAAAGAGCGCCCCTCTGATTATTTAAAAGTTCTTGGAGATGCGTTTCACATGAATATTGAAGAAGTGTCCATGCGTGGAGCATTTGATGAATATGCCGATTATATCGGAGCAATTCACACTGCCGATAGTAATCGCCTTGCCCCAGGGATGGGACATACAGATTTTGATGATCTTCTCTCCAATAGAGCAGCATACCCAAATCTTCACTATTTAGGAGTAGAAGTACTACCTCTGCCCGACAGTACGACGTGTGCCGAGGTTGCTATACAAACATTACACAAGATTACCCGATAAGGAGGAGTAGTCATGAGAGCTTTTTATGTTGAAGCAGAATTTGCCCCAAAGAAGGGCTACCCACTGTCAAAGCGGGAAGAAGAGACAAAGCGCTCCAAACGAGGGAACTCGATTTGGAAAAACATCAAAGGGAGCGTAACTGATCGACCCGAGCCTAAAATTACCGACGACAAGCAAGTCCTCCTTAGAGTTGGAGTAGCTGGAATTTGTGGTACCGATGCCCATCTTCTTAAAATGGATGACGATGGTTATACCTTATATGATGGTCACTCAAAATATCCGATTATTACTGGACACGAATTCAGTGGTGAGGTTGTTGAAGTTGGTAAAGCTGTTACCCGCCTGAAAGTTGGAGATCTCGTAAGCGTTGAATCGATGCACTGGTGCGGAGAGTGTGATGCTTGTCGAAGTGGTTATTTCAACCAATGTCAAATGCTTGAAGAGCCTGGTCTCACCTATGATGGTGGCTTTGCCGAGTATGCGACAGTACAAGAGAAATATTGTTACAAACTCAATGATATTGAGAAATTCTACGGGGATAAAATGACCGCATTTGAAATGGGTGCGATGATCGAACCTGTTGGAGTTGCTTATAACGGTCTTTTTGAACGTGGTGGTGGTCTTCGTCCTGGTGGGCACGCAGCAGTGTTTGGGGCAGGCCCCATTGGTTTAGCTGCAGTTGCTTTATTAAAAACAAGCGGGGCAGCAAAACTAGTTTGTTTTGAAACAACGCAAGAAAGAAGAGATCTTGCCCTAAAGATGGGAGCTGATTACGTCTATGACCCAATTGCATTAGCAAATGAGGGAGTCGATTCAGCTGAATTGCTATTAGATATCACTGATGGACGAGGAATTTCGATTTTTGCTGAGTGTGCTGGTGCAACAAAAGCTACATACCCCGTCATGGCTAAATCTTTAGCAATTGGTGGAAAGACCATTCAAATCGGACACACCGTTGGTCTTACTCCAGTCGATTTATATCCCTACCAATTTAACGCAGGGATGATCAGTGGTTCTAATGGACAATCTGGTTTAGGAATTTATCGAGACGTCATTGCTTTAATGGCATCTGGAAGAATTGATATGCTCAAAATGGCTACTGCACGAGTAAGCCTTGAGAATATTCACGAGGGTTTAGCCATGGCTGATAACCGTGTTTCGGGGAAAGTCTTGGTGAGCTGTAGATACAAGTAAGGAAGGAGAGAAAAGATGAAAGCAAAAATATCATTTATGCATGGACCACACGA
>JBBAFS010000085.1:0-5986 GCA_041655255.1 Sphaerochaetaceae bacterium | reverse complement strand
GCCGATCAGTTTGAGGTGGGAACAGAGCTAAATCCCGAAGGGACAACTATTCCTACTGAAGTTCGCAATCAATTAAAACCTAACCTGTTTTTCTCACTCCCTTTTAAGACTAAAGATGGGTTTGTCGAAATAGATGGAAAGAAAATTGGGAAAGACAACTCATTTCTTTCAGTAGAAAAATATGTAGATGGAGATGTTGGTTAATGTGTCACACATTTCTCGCCTCACTGTAATAGGGCGTACACACCACGATAGATCCCATTACTGTTTTCAAAGCTCGTATTGGGGAGAGGTAAAAAAATTCACCTCGTGGCAGAACCTCTGGGTTCGTGCCCACGTTAGTGAAATAAGAAGTTTTGACACATTAGTACTCTTTAAAGAGTATATAGCTTACATTCCTTTTGGTTTTGACAAGGAAGGAAGTGAGAGCGTGATAAGAGAATTTGTCTCTTTATTACAACCATTTCTTCCAAAAAGCATTAAGTTTGTCCGAATTGATCTTCCTTGGGGAGATAGTAATGTTCACTTTCCTACCAATCATCACTCTATTCAACCTACAAAAACAATTCACATCCCTTTATTAGAGAACTTTGAATCCTCTTTTAAAAAAAGAGCTGTTAGACATATTAAGAAATGCGAACAACACTCTCTTAAGATCAGAGAGTGGGACAGTAGAGACCTCGCTCTCTTTGATCAGTGGTATACAATATATAAAGAGACTGCACAGCGTGATCATTTTTCAGCCCGCTCAAAAGAGTACCTGTTACATCTTCTTTCTCAACACGATGAGGAGATAACACCTCTCTTATACCTTGCTTTTGATGCAAAGGAAATAGTAGGGGGAATTATAGTGCTACTTAACAGTAATGAAGCTATATACCTTTTTGGCTCTACCAAGCGTAAGGAGGATTACTCTCCCTCGTATGCTCTTCACTACTGGGCCATGAAAGAAGCTCTACAAAGAGGATGTTCTTATTACGATATGTATGGGATTGAAGATACAAGAAGTTCATTTAATCACATTAATTCGTTATCTCTTTTTAAACACTCTTTTGGAGGAGTTGAAGTTACAAGATACCCCACCTTTGATGTGGTGTATCATAAGATGTGGTATCGCTTGTTTATGGTTATTGAGCGAATCTGGTTCTCATATAAAAGGAGCCGTAGGAGATCTTAGTGTTCTTCAATTGCACGAAACACTTCTTCTTTAAACTGGTTTCCCCGATCAAATTCATGTAAGAACAACCCAAAAGAAGCAGCTCCAGGAGAGAGCATCAGAGTTACTGTATTATGAATCTTCAAAGAGGCTTGGGCATCTGAGAATGCTGATTGAAAAGCATCTTTCATAGTTAAAAAAGGACCTTGATAGGTAATGTTGTGTTTCTCCAACAGCGGAATAAGTTTATCTCGGGTAAACGTTCCATCTAATAGGTGGATGGTTAAAGCCCTTTTTAAAGCTTCTAACATCGCTTCGCTGTTCAAGTTTTTATCGGTCCCTCCACAAATGAGATGAATTGGCCATGGACTAAAGAGGGTGGAAAAAGCAACCGATTCGGGAATGGTAGCTGATGAGTCGTTTATAAAGACGATGTTATTACGAATTGCTACTTGCTCTTGTCGGTGAGGAACTCCGTGAAAAGATGCTATAGCTTTACTCATTTGTTTGGGCCCTAATCCTAAAGAGCGTGAGATAGCCCAGGCAACTCGTATACGTGGATCTTTAGACTCAATCTCACTATAGCTTTCGATAGTTTTAATACTTCTGCGTGTATGGCGAGTTGTTGAGACAAAATCATCCACAAGGGTTTCACTCATAATAATGCGGGAGTTTGATGTTCCTAGTAACAACCATTTGTCATCTTTGTACGATTGAAAATCGTTATACCAATCTTGATGATCTGGGAAAAGGGAAGTTAAAGCAACAACTTGAAATGATGGGATATTTGATCCCATGATGGTATACAAATCCTTTATTTGCCAGGAGGAGAGTTCACATACCACATATTCAGGAAGGCTATAGCCATGAGTGACTCTTTTCTCTAATTCAGAGAGGACACTAAAGCCACTGATGCCCATATTCCCAAATTGGAGAGTTTCATGACCTAAGGTATTGAGGATATGAGTGAGAGCTGCAACAGTGTAGGTCTTCCCTTTGGTTCCTGTCACTGCGATTTTTTTCACCGATGAGACAATGTGTGAACTCAACAGATAAGAGATATCTGTTTCAATTCTTTTTGCGTGCTCTAAAAAGGGATTATCTCCAGATACCGCTGGATTTTTAATGACGATATCTGCCCACAAAACATCTTCAACATCGTGATACCCACACGTTGCAGTTACCCCTTGTCGTTTAAGAATACTCAGTGGTTCTCCTAATGCCTCTTCACTTCGTAAATCGGTAATTCTTACTTCATCACCACGATCAACAAAGTATTGTGCAGACGAGAATCCTCCCCCTAATAACCCCAGTCCAAAAATTAACACCCTCATATACCATATTGTATCGAGAGAAGATATATTGAGCAATAAAAAGAGGAAATATTGGATAATGAAGATTAACTAGTTGTCAAATATTTCAAAAGCCAAAGCACCTATGTGCCTGTTTATAAGATGGCTTAATTGCAATTGTGGATGTCGTGAAAGCTGAATTAATCAAACCTAAGGAAAAAGATGAACCTGCTCTCTTGGATACATAATCTTAACATCAAGATATATGTTAAGCATAACGACCAATCAATAGTGAATGTGTACGCCCAAGTTCTTCAGTTTCTCCAAAATAGCCCAAATTATAATGTGAAAGCGTTAAGGGAGAGCTCAGAATCACATGTAGCAGATCCTTGGTTCATAGCCTTTGCTTTGGTACACAACTTTACTATTGTCACTTTTGAGAGACCTGTAGGCAAAAGTATAGGTAATATCATTTCTAGACCAAAAATTCCCGATATTGCCACACACTTTAACATCCAAACAATAAATATATTTCAGATGATGAGAGTTCTCGATCTTACTTTATAAGGTCAGGATAACTACTTGACGTGAAAGGGGAGAATAAGCAATAATATCTTCGAATATGTAACTGACATAGAAGGAGCTCTACTGTGCCTTGTGGAAGAAAGCGAAAAAGACATAAAATTGCAACTCATAAGAGAAAGAAAAAATTGAGAAAAAATAGACACAAGAACAAGAAATAAGTCTTGTACTCGGCTATGTGTAAAACCACCGGTACGTATACGGTGGTTTTTACTTGCCTTGACTCCATTTAATTCATTGTGCTAGTGTTTTTTTTGACCTCTTTATCCACAGTGTGTGGATCATATAGTCCGTAAGGAGGAACTATGAGAAACTACGAATTAACCGTCATCTTCGACGCAAACGAAGAGCAGACGGCGAAAGGTCTTGAGTTGGTCCTTGCTGATTTCTCAGCAAACCAAGTCGAGATAGTCAAACAAGAGGATATGGGAGTGAGAAACCTCGCATATCTCATCCAAAAACATGACAAGGGACACTACTTTTACTTTGATCTTTCAGCAGATCCCGCCGTCATCAATACGTTTAACCACTCCTTCAAACTCATGAATCCGGTGTTAAAGTTCTTGTTTGTTCTTAACGAGAAAACCGCGTCTAAATAAAAAGGAGAATGCTATGGCGAATGATACCAATATCGTTGTGCTCGTTGGCCGACTCACCCGAGATTGTGAATTGAAGTTTACTAGCGGTGGAACCGCTATTGGCCGCTTCTCACTTGCTGTGAACCGTTTAAAGAGGTCAGGGGATCAGAGAGAAGAGGAAGTGAGCTTCTTTGACATCATCGTTTGGGGAAAACAAGCTGAAGCTCTTAATCCTTACCTTACCAAAGGGAAACAAGTCTCAATTAGTGGAGAGTTACGACAAAACCGCTGGGAGCAGGATGGGCAAAGCAGGAGCAGAATTGAGGTGGTAGCCAATTCAATTCAACTACTTGGTTCAGGCGGAGGATCCTCTGCACCAAGGGAGAACAGGAATGTAGATTCATTTGCATCTCAACCAAGTTCTCGAAAAGCATCAGATCTCTCGAGTTTTCCAGGACCAGAGCAATTTGATGATGATATCCCATTTTAGTAGGAGAAAACGTATATGAATGATAATAAAGATAATATGAATGTAAGCGATCCCTCAGAAGGACGCGGTGGACCCCGAGAGCGAAGATTCGGAGGAAAAAGAGGTCCATTTAGAAAGAAAGTATGTAAGTTCTGTACTCAAGGACTCGTTGCAGATTACAAAAACCCAGATTTACTCAAACGTTATGTCACTGAGCGTGGAAAGATTCTTCCTGGTAGAATCACAGGGAACTGTGCAAAACACCAAAGAGCTCTTACCACTCAAATTAAACGTGCTCGAGTATTAGCCTATTTGCCATTTGACCGTAAATAGTTGAGGTTTGTTATGCGTCTTAGCTCAACGCAGACTATACAATATATCGCATTAGCAGCTGTGATCAGCAGTGTAATGTATCTCATGGTAGGGACATCGGTCGTGTTTATCGTACCGTTGCTCATATTTGCCCACCGATTTTCAACAACAAAAGAGGCTCTCATTCCCGTTGGAATTGTCGCCTTTGTGTTATTGTTTTACCAAATTGTGATTGGATCGAGGGGCTTGAATATTGATGCTACCTATATTCTTACACTCCTTATTGGCCTATATATGCCAATTATGATGTTAATAGGGGCAGCTTTGTGGATTGCACTTCCCCATAAGCGAGTGGTGAAACTCCTCGTGATAATGGGCATAGCAGCTCTTGGTGGTCTTGTTATTATTGTCTGGTTTTCAAGCGGAAATCAAAGTGCTACTTCAGTAGAACAGGTGTATCGCACATATGTTGAAAGCGTCGCACCACAGCTTTTAGGAGCTTCTGGTGTGAATACTGCTGGAATCTTTGACTACGTCGTATTAACGCTGAGACTCATGTTCTTACCTCTCTTTATGGCACAGTTTGGGCTCTCAGTACTCATCAGTGACCTTATTGTTTATCGTCACGATGAGACTTACCAAGAGCGATTAGTCAATTTTGCACTACCAGAGAGTTTTGTATGGCCCTTTTTGGGGCTGTGGGCGTTAGTACTCTTTTCGCTAGTACTACCTCATCTTTTGTTGCAAACCATTGCGGTAAATGGAGCATTAGTGCTCTCTATGTTGTATATTATACAAGGGATGGCAATCGCATCGTATTGGTTGAGAAAAAGAAACCCTGCTGTGAAAGCGAGTCGAATATATGTATTAGCATCACTGATTGTTTTATTACCACCAGTGAATGTTATCACTTTGGTAATCCTACCTTTAGTAGGAGTGTCAGAGACATGGATTAAGTATAGAAAGAATTAGAATAGGAGATGTGAATCGATGAAAGTTATATTAAATCACGATGTCCCAAACTTGGGAGAAGAGGGAGACGTGGTTGTTGTCAAACGAGGATATGCCCGTAACTACCTTCTTCCTAAAGAGTTAGCAGTACTTCATAACAAGGCTAATATTGCCCTTTTTGAGGGGAAAGCTGCTGCTATTGAAAAGCGCAAAGAGGAGAAGCGAAAAGCATCAGCTAGCCAAAAAGAGAAATTAGATAATCTCAAACTCACATTGGTTGTCTCTGCTGGTGAATCTGGTCGTCTCTTTGGTTCGGTTACAAGCTCAATGGTCCAAGAAGCATTAGCTAAAGAGGGCATTGAAGTTGAACGCAAGAGAATTGAAGTTGCGTCCCATGATATTAAGATGATAGGATCGTACTCGGTGAACGTTCGTCTCTACGAAGGTGAAATGGCAACAGTAAGTATTGAAGTTGTCAGTGAATCTGAAGTAAAGAAAGCAGAAAAAGAGAAAGCAGCCGCTGAAAGAGAAGCTTCTAAAAAAGCAGCTAAAGAAGAGAAGGTTGCCGTCGTCGAAGAGCCACAAGAGCCTGAATTTGGTGCTGAAGGGGCTGAAGATGATGAAGATGAAGATGAAGATGAAGAAG
>JBBAFS010000084.1:0-6297 GCA_041655255.1 Sphaerochaetaceae bacterium | reverse complement strand
ATAAAACCCGGCACAAGTGCCGGACATCTTATTAAACTTAAGTTTCTCCTTGGCAATATTAAAACGATAGCTGTGCTATTCGTTAGAAATTGACTTGGAAGCCCTTACACTTCCATACCGCTTTGACCAACGACTCATTGAGTAATCGTCAATGCGTTTTCCTTCCTTCTCTTCTCTTATATCTCTGTCAAAAATCAGTGCTCAAAAAGCTCTTTTGCTTTGAGCGCTCGGACTTTATACCAAGAAACTAAACAAAGTGTCAACCCTATTTATTTTTATTTTCCTGTAAAAGACAACGACCTGCATCTTACTCCTAATTTCGCTTCTCGTCTAGTGGTTTTAGCGACTAAGATGGCTCAAACTCTTTGTTTTAACGATTGCAACCATATACGTAGTAAATGAAATTGCCGAAGCGAGAGCTGCAAGGGTAAATGTTGCCTCTAAGGTGGGCAAAGCCCAACTTTGGATTGGAGTACTATCTCCAAGACGATCTAATGAAACGTACGCAATGGCTAATATTGAGGAGAGTGCATACAACACTGTCTTCGCTTTACCCCAGATATTTGCAGCAACTGCTTTACCTCCTTTCATCATCAGCATGCGAAGAAACACAATAAAAAACTCACGCCACATAATAATGAGTAATGCCCATGTTGGCATCAAGCCAATACTGCTAAAGCAGACAAAGAATGTGAGGTGCGTTAATGTATCGGCAAATGGATCCATCACCTTCCCTAAATCGGTGACAATATTGTGTTTTCGTGCAATATATCCATCGATAAGATCACTGAGTTCCATACACACATATAAGATGAGGGTCGCGATTACCGATACGGTGTGTACCGACGGGCCAAACCAAAGAGGCAATGAAAATGCCACAAAAAAAAGTGGCACCATCACAATACGTGAAGTGGTGATTTTATTTGGCAGGTTCATATGAGTACTCCTTTAGGTATCGATTTCGTAAATAGGCGTCTAAATAAGAGACGCTAGCCTTTTCGCCTGTGATGTTCATCAACAACTCCTTAGGCTCATAGATTGCCCCGTATTGGTAGATATGTTCATGTAGCCATCCGAGAATTAAAGAGAACTCTCCTTCAGCTAATAAAGCATCAATGTCGAGTGTCTCTCTCATCTTATGTGCAATGTGTGCTGAGTAGATATTCCCCAATGCATATGTTGGAAAATACCCGAACTCTCCCATCGACCAGTGAATGTCTTGTAAAAGACCTTCACGATTGTTTTTTACCTCGTACGATAATAACTCTTTAGTCATCTCTTTCCAGGCATGTGGGAGTTCACGCACCTTCAACTCTCCATTAAGTAGAAGGCGCTCTAACTCAAAGCGTAAGATGATATGGAGGTTGTAAGTCACCTCATCAGCTTCAACTCTAATAGGTGTTCTTTGAACACGGTGAATCGCCTTCATAAAAGTATTAAGGTCTACATACTCTAATTGAGTCGAAAACAGTTGTTTAAACCGAGGGAAGAAGTAGGTCCAAAAACTTCTACTTCGTCCTAATATATTCTCCCATAATCGACTTTGACTCTCATGAAATGCCAAAGAGGCTCCCGATGCTATCGATAAATTGCGTGTAACTTCATTGGAAGCACCCATCTCATATAAAGCGTGCCCCCCTTCATGTAGGGCAGAGAAGAGGGGACTTGTTACATCACTTTCCCCATAGCGGGTAGTTATTCGTATATCGTCACTTCCTAAGGTGATGGTATACGGATGAGTTGATTCACCTAAGACTCCCCGCTTCCAATCAAAGCCTATGGTTGTTAACATCTCTTTAATAAAGAGCTCTTGTTTATCTTTGGGATAGTGGGTTTGTAAGAAAGTATACGGACTTTCATCCTCTTTGTGAGCCAATATTTCTGTTGTCGTTTGTTTTAACTCTGAAAAGAGTAAAGAGACCTCTTTTGTGGTGGTCCCCGGTTCAAACACGTCAATGAGCGCATCATAAGGTTCATCTTCATAGCCGTATAATTCAGCTTTTTGTTGAACTAATTCGACAATGCGTGTCAGCGTTGGTTCATACAGCTCAAAGTTATCTTCACTACGTGCTTGTGCCCATGTGTAGTGGGCTTTAGAGGTAGTTTCACTAAAGAGTTGTACAAATTCTGAACTCAGCTTTTTTGATCTGTTATAGCTTTTTTGATAGTGGCGAACAACTCCTTCGGTGGCAGGATCATCTTGTGTTTCAATTGCCTCTAAGAGTTCTCCCATCTCATTGCTACTGATCAGTGAGTGAATCTTCTTTTCGAGGTATGCCAAGTACGATGCTCGTTGATCTTGAGCTGATGGGGGGACATGCTCTTGGTCCCACACCAAAGTACTTTGGATGTGGGACAGTAGTGTCACTTCATGATCAATTTCAACTAACCGCTTATAGGCTTTTTGATCTCTCATATTACACCCCTTTTGAGGCTATCTCATCTAAGGTTGCTTCAAGGTAGGAATCAAAAGCAATACCATGTTCTTGTTTCCCATTTCGGTAGCGAACCGACACTGCATGTGATTGTTCCTCCTTCTCTCCTAAAATAAGCATATGAGGGACTTTCATCATTTGGGCGTCTCTTATTTTTGCATTCATTCGATCATCACTATCATCGAGGTAAGCTCGAATTCCTCTCTCTTTTAGTTGTGTTGTAATCTTTTTAGCATAGTCGTTGAACACTTCACTTACAGGGATGACTGCTACTTGATCGGGTGAGAGCCATAAGGGGAATGCTCCTCCAAAGTGCTCTAACAACACACCAAAGAATCGTTCAATCGAACCGAGAAGCGCTCGGTGAATCATATACGGTCGTTTTTCAGCGCCATCAGAATCGACAAAGGTCATGTTAAATCGTTCAGGTTCATTAAAGTCGAATTGAATGGTCGATAACTGCCACTCTCTTCCTAAAGCATCTTTAATCTTAAGGTCGATTTTAGGTCCATAAAAGGCTCCGCCTCCTTCATCAATCTCATAACTCAGTCCCTCTTCTTCGACAGCTTTTTTCAAAGACTCAGTCGCATCATCCCACCGTTTTTGTTCCCCTACACTTTGTTCAGGGCGAGTTGAGATGTATGCAGCAATCTCTTCAAAGCCAAAAGAGCGGAGCATAAAGAGTGAGAATCTGAGGACTTCTCTAATTTCATCATCCATTTGATCTGGGGTACAGAAAATATGGGCATCGTCTTGAGTAAAGCCACGTACTCGTAATAAACCGTGAAGGGCTCCCGCTTTTTCATATCGATAGACAGTTCCGAGTTCGGCCCATCTGTAAGGCAAATCTCGATACGAGTGTTTTTTGTTGTTGTAAATCATGATATGAAATGGGCAATTCATCGGTTTGATGTAATAATCGGATTTATCCATCTCCATTGAGGAGTACATACTCTCTTTGTAAAACCCTAAATGCCCACTGGTCTCCCACAACCACGATTTTCCAACATGGGGGGTGTAGACCATCTCATATCCGTTTTTGTAGTGTTCTCCTCTCCAAAACTCTTCAATGGCACTACGGATTCGGGCTCCTCGAGGGTGCCAATAGACTAAGCCGGGGCCTGCCTCTTCATGAAAGCTGAACAAATCGAGCTCTTTACCTAACTTACGGTGATCTCGTTTTTCAATCTCTTCAAGCTTTTGAAGATAGAGACGAAGTTCTTTGGGGTTATTCCACGCTGTCCCATAGATACGGGTGAGCATCGGATTGGTCTCTTTACCTCTCCAGTATGCACCAGCTGTCTGAAGGAGCTTAAATGATTGAGCGTTGAGTTGTTTAGTCGATTCAACATGTGGACCACGACACAGGTCGGTAAAATTCCCCATGGTATACAGTGAAACTGCTTCATCTTCATCAATAGCATCGATGAGTTCAAGTTTGTAGACTTGATCTTTAAAGCGCTCTTTAGCTTCAGAGCGGCTAATGACACTTTTTACAAAAGGTTTATCCTCTTTAATAATCTCTCTCATTTTTTCACTAATTTCATCAAGATCGTGTGTCGACAAAGGACGAGGAAGTTCAAAGTCGTAATAAAAGCCGTTCTCAATAGAGGGGCCTATTGCAATTTGCGCACTTGGGAACATCTGAAGCACCGCTTCAGCCATCACGTGCGACATAGAGTGACGAATTTTAGAAAGTTTATCTTCTTGCATACATATCCTCCAATAGCGGATACAAAAAAGCTCCATATTCTTGCCCTTCTCCCCTCACGAGGAAGAGATAAGGACGAGAACATGGAGGCCATGTTTCCGCGGTTCCACCTTATTTCCCACTTAAACTCTACTATCGCTTAAGTGGACACTTATTTGTCCCACTACGCAGGGGTCTCGGTATCTCTACTAGGAATATTCCTTTCAAGCTACAGCTCCGAAGTGGTATTCACCAAAGGCCGACAGATGTCTCACACCCATCTAAACAGATTTAGAAGGACATCCTCTCACAGACGGCTCACTTAAGTTACTCGTCTTCATCAACGCTACTAACATCATAATGATAATGAACGCTCAAGGTGTCAAGTAAATGGGACCATCACGCTGATAATCTGGGCAACTTTTTCAAAAAATAGGCGATCAATGTCACTAAATCGATCCACATACGGACTATCTATATCGAGAACTCCGACAACTTCCCCTTCTTGAATCAGTGGAACTACAATCTCACTGTTACTTTGGTGATCACACACAATGTGATTTGGAAATAAGTGCACATTATTTACAACCACAGTGTGTTGTTTTTTCCACGCAGTACCACATACCCCTTTGCCAAACGGTATTTCGCTACACGCTACTTTCCCCCAAAAAGGTCCTAACAGAAGGGAATTTCCTTCAACAAGATAAAACCCTGCCCAGTTAATGTGACTCACACGCTCCCCAATATAGGCAGCAGCGTTAGCTAAAGAGGAGATGGTATGGCGCCAAGAACAGCCAGTGGGGAGAATGAGAGAGGTAAATTCTTCAAATTCAAACTTACTCATCATAGTATTCAAGAGAGTGCTCTTGAGCAAAGTGGCGATACTTAGCCGATAACACGGCGAAACTTGTTGCCAAGTCGGTTCGTTGTAATACGATATCTGAAGGGAGACGAAGATCTTTTGGAGCAAAATTCCAAATAGCTTTAATTCCCATCTCCACTAACGTATCGGCAACATCTTGAGCTGAGTCTGCAGGAACTGTAATAACAGCGATGTTAATATCATGAGTGTCGATATATCTTTTTAAATGTTCCATCGGATAAATTTTGGTCTTTCCAATTTTCTTGCCGTGTTTTTCGGGATCTTGGTCAAAGACGGCAGCAATTTGTAGGCCGTACGATTCAAAACCTTCGTAACGAGCTAGTGCAACTCCTAAGTGTCCAGCTCCAATGAGAACTGCATCTGTTGAGTTGTCCCACCCGAGATTCTCGACAATGGCATCGATAAGACTCTCAATCTCAAAGCCTACTTTAGGTTTTCCTTCTACCCCAGTCCCTGCCATATCTTTGCGTACTTGAATTGGGGTGAGTCCCAACTCTTCGGCTAAGCGTGTTGCAGATACCCACTGCTCTCCCTCTTCAAGGTACTGTCGTAGAAGTCTCAAATAAGATGGTAATCGTTTAATTGTAGGGATAGAAATCATACACTCCTCCATTCTCTAGAACATATCTCAACTAAGATATATCAGCACTCACACATTACCACAACGAGTCGCAATGTGGCAAACCTTTAGTCGCTCCTTAGTTAAAAGATTCGAGGGTTTGAATGACCTCATCAATATCTTCATTGGGAGTTGAAGCACCAGCTGTTACACCAACAACGGCAAACTTCCTTATCTCAGAAGGGAGGTCGTTGACTGTCTCAATGTGCCACACTGGAAGCTGTTGTCTTTCAACTAATTGGGCTAGAGAGCGGGTATTGGCACTCATCTTTCCCCCCACCACAATAACAGCATCGACCTCTTTACACAGTTCGAGGACTGCTTTATGACGGCGGGCAGTAGTGGGACATAATTTGTTTCCCATGATTAATCTTGAGCCATACTTATCGCTCATCATCTGTTTAAGTTTCTCATATAAGAGGTGATTGAACGTTGTTTGAACCATGAGAAAGACCGACTGGTCCTCATACGAAGGTAAAGAGAGAAACTCTTCTTCACTCTCAATGATAGTGACATCGACTAATTGATGCTCTTTGTTCCACACTCGTGAAAGAGCTACCACCTCACTGTGTCCCTTCTGACCAATGATTACAATGTTCCATGAAGGATCTGAGGTGCGAATAAGACGTTGTGAATAAGCTACAGTAGGACATGTTCCATCTATGAGAGT
>JBBAFS010000083.1:0-6365 GCA_041655255.1 Sphaerochaetaceae bacterium | reverse complement strand
TTACACGATGAGATCACTCTTACCATTACACCTCGTAGTACTACCACCATTGAGTGTAGTGTCACCGGGCATGAGTTACCCAAAAATAATTCCATGGTTCAAGCAGCTAAGAGTTTTCTTGTTGAAGCAAATCTAACTGCTCATATCCACATTCATTGTAACAAAAGAATTCCACTTCAATCGGGGTTAGGAGGAGGCTCAAGTAATGCAGCTTCAACTTTACAACTCTTACAACAAGCAAGTGGATACGCTCTTTCTCACTCAAAGCTGTTAGAACTGGGCACTTATATAGGTTCAGATGTCCCTTTTTTCATCGCTGATGAACCACTCTCTTACGTTACTGGTAAGGGAGAGATTCTCTCTCCTATAAAAAGTAGAGAAGATCTTGAGGGACTTATTGTTATCCCTCAAGATCTCAGTATCTCTACGCCATGGGCGTATAACCAACTTGATCAAATGAGAGCCTCTCAAGAAGAACTAAAACATAAAGAACACTTAGAAGAGATATACAATAAAGCGGTGAAAAAGTGGAATTTTGTAAACGACTTTGAACAAGTTGTCACCCCCTTAACACCTCTTTATCGAGATCTTAAAGCTCTTGTCGATAACGAAAAAGATGTTTTTGGATTACTCAGTGGAAGTGGCTCTGCTTTTTACATCCTTAGTGACCAAAGTCACACTGTTGATGCTCTGGGGGATCAAATAGCGCTCTTTGCCTATCAAACAGACGTTTACCCCATAAAATGCTTGCACCAACGGCAATTGGGTGCTACCGTTTTATTATGATACATCAAAAGGGGTGTTTGGATGGAAATTACCGATGTGAGAGTTCGCAAAATTGCATCTGAAGGTAAATTGAGAGCGTATGCTACCATTACTTTCGACAACCAGTTCGTTATCCACAACTTAAAAGTAATCGATGGTAAATCGGGCCTCTTTGTAGCGATGCCAAGTCGCAAAACCAAAAGTGGGGAGTTTAAAGACGTTGCTCACCCAATTAGCAGCGAGTTCAGAGCAATCATGCAACAAGCTATTTTAGAAGCGTATGAACAAGCCCCACCTCCCGGTTCCGAGGAGTTGGAAGACGACGAATAGCAATTTCGTCGACAAGTAGAGTTACCTACTGGACAAAGTACGTGAAAACTTGTATTTTTACGAGCGGTGTCCCACTTTCGTGGCGACACTGCCTATTGTTATGTGTAGGTTTAGGGGTGTAGCCAAGCGGTAAGGCTCCGGTTTTTGGTACCGGCATGCGTAGGTTCGAATCCTGCCGCCCCTGTAGCGGAATGTAGGAGGAGTCATGAAAGAGACAGAATTGACCGGAATCCTTAGAACTGAAGACTTCGGTTCTGCAGGTTCAAGAAGGGTTCTAGCTTCTGGTCGGATCCCAGCTGTTATTTACGGGAAGAAAGAACCAGTACATATTACACTTGATTCAATCGAGTTTCACAACAAGATAAGACACTTTTCTGAATCGACTCTGCTCGAGATGAAAGTCGGCACCAAAAAGCACTCAGTGCTTATGAAAGCCTACCAAGAGAATGTTCTTAGAGGTGAAATCTACCACGTCGATTTCTTTGAAGTAACCAAAGGGACAGCACTACGAACAAACGTTCCTCTTATCTTAGAGGGGAACCCCGAAGGTGCTCGTTTTGGTGGTGTCTTAGAGCAAGTTGCTTTTGAAGTCGAAGTAGAATCACTTCCAAAAGATCTCCCACGACATATCGTGGTCGATGTATCTGCTTTAGGATTAAATGAGTCTATTAGTGTTGAAGAGATTCCTTCAATTGCTGGAGTGACCATTTTGACCCCTGGTGATTACACTGTTGCAAGTGTGAGAAGTGTTCGTGAAGAAGTCGAAGAACCTGCTGAAGATGAAGATATCCTCGAAGCAGTGTCTGATGACGACGATTCAGACGAAGCAACTGACAAGAGTGAATAAGGAGGCTATCTCTGCCACTTATTATTGGCTTAGGGAATCCTGGTTCCAATTACGCTCATACGCGTCATAATGTTGGTTTTGATACTATCGATTTGAGTGCAGCGTTTTTTCACAAGAAGTTGAGAAAACGCTGTTTTCGTCTTTATAACCAGGTTTCTTTTACCCTCAGCAAAGAACAAGTCACCTTTGTACAACCTCTTACCTATATGAATAACTCAGGAAAGGTAGCTAAGTACTTTATCCCAAAGCCTTTTTCGGTAGATAATACCATTGTCGTATGTGACAATCTCGATCTCCCAGTTGGAGAGATCCGTATCCGTCAAGGAGGAGGGAGTGCTGGTCATAGAGGTCTTGCCTCTTTCATGAACGAACTCTCTAGTGGTGATTTTATCCGTATCTACATCGGAATCGGAAGACCTTCTAAAGGATTAAGTGTCATTGACCATGTTTTGGGCCGTGCCGAGGGTGATGAAAAAGAAGCACTACAAAAGAGCATCGCACGTGCACAACAGATGATCATCCGTTATATTCACGGCTCTTCAATACAGGAGTTAGCCAATGAGTTTCATTCAAAACACTCTCATTGAAAAAGATAAAAAGATTATCATCGCCTTTAGTGGTGGAGTCGACTCACTTGCTTTAGCTCTGCTTTTATCTCACACTCACCTTAAAGAGCATCTTCATCTCGTATATGTCAATCACCGCCTCAGAGATGAAAAAGAGTTACTCAAAGAAGAAGAGCTTAATAAAAAAAATGCAGATTCATTAGATCTCTCTTTTGAGATTATCCACCTCGAAGAGGGGGAAGTTGCCGCTCTTGCTAAAACAAGTGGAGGTATAGAGGCAGCAGCGAGACAGTTACGTTACACCGCCTTAGAAGAGAAACGAAGAGAACTCGGCTTTGATTATATCGCTACAGCTCATACTGCCGACGATCAAGTAGAGACTCTCCTTATGAGAATGTTTATGGGCTCTTCTCTCTTATCGATGGAAGGAATCTTTTCTCAGCGTGAGAGTATTATTCGCCCTCTACTTTCATACACTAAAAAAGAGTTAATCGACATGGTAAAAGAGAAAGGACTCACTTGGAGTGAAGATTCGACTAACAGTGAAGATCTCTTTTTACGTAATAACATCAGAGCGAATATAACAAAGAACCTTTATAAAGTATTTCCCTCTTATGCAACCACGATTAACCGCTTTAGTACACGAGCTTCACTACTAAAAAGCTTTGTTACTGAAAAACTCAATGAGTTAGAAAAAGAGGTCACTTACGATAAGAGTATAGTGAGAGCACCATTAGCACCCCTGAAGCAAGCACATCCAATATTATTGGAGTCTCTCATCTATAAAATGTGGAATACAATTCACTTGCCCCATTTTCATCGCCTCTCTTATGAGAGTGTACAAAGATGCATAGAGGCGATCAAAGAGGAGAAAGAAGTGTTACTAGAGATTGGAAATACCCTCTTTGAGTGTGACAATATGACGTTAACGTGGAAAATAGAACAAAAACAGGTAGCCGAAAGCTATCTTTCATACGTATATTCTGAACGGACACCTTTGGTGGGAGGCAAACAGTTAATTCGTCGTCTTGCCAAGGAGGCTGAAAGTGTATCCCCTTTTGCACTACAAATTGATGAACGAGTTTTAGTTCCTCCAATCATTGTTCGTAGTGTAGAATCAGGTGATCAAATCACCCTTAAAGAGGGGACAAAGAAGGTACGTGAATTAATCAGTTCTTGGAACGTGGATAAAGATCGTATCAGTGAGATTCCTGTGTTGGAAGACCAAAAAGGGATCTATGCCGTCTTAGGTGCCGAGTACGGAGGACGAGACCGCTTAGCAAAGCGGTTATTACGTAGTACTCTTGCCCATAGTGGCATGACAATATATAGTGTTACGGATGTCAAAGGATAAAGAAGTGGATAATTACAAAGATCAAGATAAAACACCCGAAGTCGATAATAACGAGCAAGAGAGACCTAAAAAAGAGGGCCAAGGGGACAACAAACAGTATTGGGGAGAGCGTCAGCAACCCAAACAGACTCCCCCTCAAGGGCAAGGACCGAAATTCGACTTTAGTCGAAAGAACCGATTTGCCTTAGGTTTTTTCGCCTTTTTGATTGTCACCTTTGCTTTTATGTTCTTAGGTGAAGGGCGTACTGGTGGTATGCAACAAGTCCCATATAGTACGTTTATTAATCTTGTTGAGACAAACCAAGTGGGTGCTGTTGAAATTCAAGATAAGAACCTCATTACCTTCTCAATTCGAAGTACCAACCAAAGTGGTGTCACTCGCATCCCGTATGCTGATGATGCACTGATGCACACTCTTAAAGAGAACAACGTACAAGTAACAGGAACTGAGAAAGGGGTTTCGATGTTGCAAGTAGTCTTGCAACTTCTTCCTTGGATTATATTCATCGGCTTTACTGCCATGCTCTGGCGACAAACTCGTGGAGCTAATAGTAACGTGATGGCCTTTAGTAAAAGTAAAGCTCGTCAATACATGGATAGTGAAGTGAAAATCACGTTCGATGATGTTGCTGGACAAAAAGAGGCGAAATACGAATTAGAAGAAGTGGTCGACTTTTTACAACATCCAAAGAAGTTCCAACAAATTGGTGCTAAGATTCCTAAAGGAGTCTTATTAGTAGGACCTCCTGGAACTGGAAAAACCTTATTAGCTAAAGCTGTTGCCGGAGAGGCAAAAGTAGCGTTCTTCCATATGTCGGGATCCGACTTTGTTGAGATGTTCGTTGGAGTGGGGGCTAGTCGAGTTCGAGACCTCTTTGAACAAGGGCGAAAAAATGCCCCTTGTATTTTATTCATCGATGAGCTAGATGCCGTGGGTAGAACTCGTGGTAGTGGCTTAGGTGGCGGACACGATGAGCGTGAACAAACACTGAATCAGATGCTCGTTGAGATGGATGGTTTTGATACCACTACCGGTGTCATTGTCATTGCAGCAACAAACCGACCCGATGTGTTAGACCCAGCTCTTTTACGTCCTGGTCGATTCGACCGTCAAGTTGTGGTCGATATGCCCGATGTCGCAGAGCGTGAAGCAATCTTAAAGATCCACTGTAAGAAAATTAAGATGGATGACCAAGTCGATTTAAATCGTATTGCTCGAGCAACCCCAGGAACCAGTGGGGCCGACTTAGCAAACCTCGTTAATGAGGCGGCACTGTTTGCTGCTCGTAGTAAACGAGATATGGTGGTCATGGATGACTTTGAAAAAGGGCGTGATAAAATCCTCTTAGGAGTTGCTAAGCACTCTAAAGTACTCACTTTAGAAGAAAAAACTGCTACAGCGTACCACGAAGCGGGTCATGCACTGTTGCATTACCATTTACAACATTTAGATCCACTTCATAAAGTGACTATTATTCCTCATGGACGAGCTTTGGGTTTAACAATCTCTCTTCCAGAGAAAGATGCCTATACGAAAAATAAGAGTTCACTCATGGATTGGATTAAAGTAACGATGGGTGGGTATGTAGCTGAAGAGTTAATCTATGGTGAAACCACAACTGGTACTTCAAATGATATTAAACAAGCTACCGACTTAGCTCGAAGAATGGTCACTGAGTGGGGAATGAGTGCTTTAGGGTTTATCGCACTAGGCAAAGAGGATGAACCTCTATTTTTAGGACGTGAAATTACCCAGCACCGAGACTACTCAGATGATACGGCCAAGAAAATTGATGCTGAGATGACCAAAATCTTAGATGAGGCGATGAGTGATACTCGAAAGATCTTAAGTGAGAACCGAGATCAATTAGAGCTCCTCACGAAAGAACTCGTTGAAAAAGAGACACTCGATGATGCTGAAATTAGAGTGCTCTTAGGTTTTGACCCAATTGAAAGTACAACGAAATTTGTATAAAAGAGAATAAAAAAGAATTTTATGGGAAGCAAAGCTCAATTTACTCGCAACTTTTGTATTATTGCCCACATTGACCACGGCAAAAGTACCTTAGCTGATCGATTTATCGATAAGGCTGAGTTAGTGAAAAGTCGTGGTCCACAACAAAACCAGTTGTTGGACAATATGGATATTGAACGAGAGCGTGGTATTACTATTAAAAGCCAAGCTGTTAGTATCCCCTACAAAAGTAAAGATGGAAATACATACACTCTTAATTTAGTCGACACTCCCGGTCACGTCGATTTCTCTTATGAAGTCTCTCGTGCCATTGGTTCATGTGAAGGGGCGTTATTACTCATTGACGCAGCTCAAGGTGTTGAAGCCCAAACCTTAGCCAATATGTATATGGCAATGGAGTTAAACTTAGAGATTATCCCAGTGATTAATAAAATAGATCTTCCCAGTGCCGATATCCCATCGTGCTTACAGCAAATTGATCACGACCTTGGTCTTGATAGCGATGTCACAGCACGAGTATCGGCTAAA
>JBBAFS010000082.1:0-6524 GCA_041655255.1 Sphaerochaetaceae bacterium | reverse complement strand
AAAACTCGTGGTTAGATTTAGGTGTAATACATCATCCCACGCCTCATTACTCATTCTCATAATAAGTCCATCACGAGTTATTCCTGCGTTATTCACAAGAAGATGGATCTTCGATCGTTGTGCAACTACCGAGTTGATAGACTCTTCTAAAGATTCTGTATCACTCATATCACATGCAACGTGATGAAGGTCCTCTAAAGAGGAGTCATAATCCCCTTTTGTTCGTGAAAGATAAAAGACTTCCCATTGAGACTCTAACAAGGTGAGCACTATCTGTTTCCCAATCCCTTTTGATCCTCCGGTGACAATCGCTACTTTTTTCATTGCAACTCCTTACTTACTTGTTCAACTTGTTCATATGTACCACACACATGGGTATCAATAGGATAGTCAGTGGTACGAAAAAATCCACTTAACACCGACCCTGGTCCAATTTCAATCATGTGTTTATGTTTTGGCCCAATCTCTTTCATAATCTGACGCCATTTTACGACTGAGTAAAGGTGTGTGATACACCCCTCTTTCACCTGTTGAGCCGTATCTGCTTTTTGCGCTGTAGAGTTGAGATACAAAGGGGCGATAGGATCATTAAAATCTAAGCTTTCTACAAATTCACTATATTCATCAACCATCGAGGCCAAAAATGGGGTATGAAATGGGGCAGAGACTCGTAGTGGAATCACTCTTTTAGCCCCCGCTTCTTTTAATAAGGGGGTAATAGTCTCAATTGAAGCTACCGAGCCGGCAATGGTTACTTGAAAATCACTGTTATCATTCGCACAATATAACAGTGGTATAGAGTGCTCTTGGATAAGAGAGAGTACTGTTTCATAACCAAGATTAATCACAGCAGCCATAGATAACTCACCGTGTTCTTTGAGTGCTCTCTCATACGCCTTTGCCATTAACTGCCCTCTTTTTTGCACCAAGGCAAAAAGTTGTTGATCATTAATAACACCACTACCTGCGTAGGCACTAAGTTCTCCTAAGCTAAAACCAGCATACGAGTCAAAGGTAATACCATGCTCTTGTAAAGCAATGTGGGCACTTCGATTTGCGAGTGTGACAACAATTTGAGCTATTTCTGTATGGCGCAACTGTTGTTCACTGTAGGTCTCTAAGACATGCTTCACATCTAATTGAGTTATTTCTGTTACTAGATGAAAGAGGTCTCTCACACGAGAGCTGTGGCGATAAAAGTCTAACGCCATGTGCTCTTTTTGGGCCCCTTGTCCTGGATAGCATGCACTGATACTTACCATCTGATGATATTCCCTCCGTATGTCAATCCTGCTCCAAAACCAACTGTCATAATCAACTGACCTGGTGTTAATACGTTGCGCTTAGACATCTCATCAAGCGCTATAGGAATAGATGCTGCTGAAGTATTAGCATATTCAGCAATATTGATATAGAACTTACTGGGATCTATCTCTAATCTTTTTGCTGTTGCTTGAACAATTCTTTCATTCGCTTGGTGGGGAACAATCCAATCGATCTCATCGATGCTCACATTATTGCGCTTAAGTAACTCGGTAATCACATCCCCTAACACTTGAACAGCGAAGTTGTATACTGCTCGACCATTCATCTTCAGCTTGCGATTGCTGGTTTCACTACCTTCAGTAATTGGCTTAGCTACTCCACCCTCTTCGATGATGAGTTTGGAAGAGCCCTCTCCAGATCCAAATAAGACGGTGTCGATAATCGCTCCATGGCTTTTGTTGTTAGCTTCTAAAAGCACTGCCCCTGCTCCATCACCAAATAAGACACAGGTGTTACGATCATTCCAATCGGTAATAGCACTCATCTTCTCTGATCCAATCACTACTGCAGTTTTAACAGCACCAACTGAAAGAAGTCCTCGAGCAATCTCCATGGCATAGACAAAACCGCTACACCCAGCAGAAACATCAAATGAGGGAATATGGGGAAGTGAGAGTTTTTCTTGTATGATACTGGCAGTTGCAGGAAAGCCAATATGATCTTGAGTCCCTGTCGCTAATACAATAGCTCCAATATCTGTCGATTCAAGGTGGTAGCGACTCATCATATCTCGTACTGCCAAGACTGCTAAATCACTGGTACTTGTATGATCATCTGCAATAAAGCGGTTGGTTATTCCTGTATGGGAGCGTATCCACTCGTCGGTGGTATCGACAGTGAGCGAGAGCTCTTCATTGCTCACCCTTTTTGGCGGGACATAGGAACCAACTGCTCGGATTGAAATGCGTGGTTGTCTCATTGTCTTAACTCCTTTATTATTCTTACTTACCAGTAAGACAAAATTTCATCCTTTGTCAATATTGACACATTAGTACTTTATTGTAAATAACCTAAAAGAAGTATATTCAAGCGATATAAAGAGACGTATTGATTGTAATGTGGCTCTTAGTGACGACTATTTTTGAACGCTTTTGGGGTGTGTCCACGAAGTTCCCATTTACGAATGTTCTCGTTCATCTGGGTATAGAGTTCAGTAAATCGGTTAATCTCATCCATGCCATTAAACAATAGGCCATACTCGTTTAACACATTAAACGCATCTTGCATGCCGTTACCGACAATACAAGAATCGCTAATCTCATCCATGAGATCTTCAATATGTCCCCCATCATCGAGGCGATAGCCCGATAAAAACTCCATCATAGCACTCATTGCAGGAGAGTTCTCATCATATGGGGTTTGATACAATGCCACTAACTCTTCTCGAGTTGGTTCGTAGTAGGCAACATCACGCACCTTCGTAAGGAACTGATCGAGATCTTCAATACGGCTAAAGAATGAACTGACAATATGTTCATCAAAGAACCACCAGTAGTATTGGACGTCACTTAACACCTCTAAGACATCCTGTACCATAATAGGTGTTAACATCTCCTCTTCGTATCGGTTCCATATGATAGCGTATTGGTCGATATCGACCGCTCCATATAAATTAGAAAGGGCAACAGCATAGGCTCCCATTCGCTGATATAATGTAGCCTCTTTCCACAACATTGGTTTTTGAAGTTCTTGAAGTGAGGGTAATAACTCAGTTGGTACTACTGCTGTGTAGGTCGTATCTTTTCGATAAAGAAACAACACCCCAAAGTTATGGATGTGAGAAATATCCTTGAAGGCAAGATCCCTCTCTTCTAATTCTAAAGAGGGTGTCTCAACATTAAATCGAGAGAGGAACTCTAAATTAGAGATTGGAAAATAGGGAAGCATCTTCTCAAAGCGCTTAATCATCTCAGTACGAAGGAGTTCTACTAACTTTTGTTTAACTGTAGAGCGGGCAATGTCTAGCCCATAATCTTCAGCTAATTCTTGAAGATGATTTTTTGTGTATTGGTGTAATGAATCTGAAAGATTATACACAACAGGGCGCACCACAGCTGCGCTCTCTAATAACTCCTTATTTAAGGCGCTGTCGGTCTCAAGGGTACTTTGAATCAAAGCCTCAGAAAAGACCGTATAGGGATACATCTCTTTTGTTTTCGTTGTCGTGTGTGTATCACTCATACTCATAAGATAACACATCAAATCCACAGCGCAAAGTCACTCGCCCTTTTACTTAGATTCTCCATCTTCTTTGAAGCCTCTAATACAAAGCTTTTGCTCTTAATATCTCCTAAGATTGCCTCTTGTTGCTCTTTGCTGTGGTAGATCATAGTTCTAAATGGATCGTGTAAATCCCTCTCTCTTGAAGATGTTACCATCTGAGCTGTTTGAGTACACACTTGAGTAAATGTCTTAACAAGAGTTTTCCATGTAGATTGATCCATCTCCTCTTTATTCGCTAATACAAGAAGAGTCGAATAGGCAAGGTGCGCTTGTTCTTTTTGGTATGTGTCGTTAAGTGAGTCGTAATAGCGGTGAATGTCATACCAGCTGTTGACCCTCTTGTGTTCAATATCTTCAATTAAAGAGAGAATATGATGTTGATTAATAATCTGGCCTCCCAGATTAATAAACTGTTTTTGGAGTAGTTCCTGTTTTGTGAACGGAGACCCTAACTCTGTAAGTGAAGAGGGTTGCACATGGTGCTCTTTGAGGTATGAAAGAATAATTTTCATACATCCAAATAAGAGCATCTCTTTGTATGCCTCTATCCCCTCTTGCGTTTTTAAGATCCGTGTAGGCATATTCGATCGCTCAATGCTCGTAGTTGTAACAAGGCCCTCGGACAATCCTTTTTCTTGTTTCCACTGTGTGAGTAACTCAAGTGCTCCTAAGGTCTCAACAATGGTATCTGGTGCCATAAAAGAGGTCTCAATCGAGTGAAGTTTGATATGGCGCTGATCACGAGAGCTAAATTTATCTTCGTTTCTTAATAAAGCATATCGGTTATACATCCACCAATAAGCTGGAATCAATTCGAGTTGCCTGAGCGGTTGGTTGTACGTAACAAGTGAAAAAGGGAGAGAGAGATGAAGTTGGTTAGGATAATCGGCTTTTGTTAATAAAGTAAAAGAGGCAAACTTTGAGTTAAATGGGATCGAAGTCGAAAGAGCTGGCCAAAAGCCCCTTTTAGCCATCATCTCTCCATCGTTACGCCTACTGTTATGATTTGAGCCAATGGTTGACCCCGCTGCCATATTCGATTGCCCTTGAACATGAGAGGCGATAAGAAATGAGTTGTTGTGGTGTTGCTCATGAAATGGGAGAACCAATGAATGAAGTACTTCACAACAACTAATAGTCGAATTATCTCCAACAATTGAATCTAATAACCGTGCTCCATATTTCAATGAAGTGTTTTCCCCAATTAAGAAGCGGATTGCTTTGACACCGTAGTAGACACGAGAGCCAAAACCTAACACTCCGTTGATCAACTCTACCCCCTCTCCAATGAGAGTGGGTGCACTTTGATTCGATTTCACCACAAGGTTTTTAAGTTTATTGGCCCCTTTCACATACGCATGTGATCCAAAGACGACATTTGTAATCATCCGTGAAGATTTAATAACTGAATACGCTCCTACTGTTGCATACTCTTGATTAGCTCGCTGAGCGTGGAGTTCTTCAGTAAATTGGCTTAAGCGTTGAAGCAAAACTTTCCGCTCTCGATACGTTGCCCATAAAGCGGCATCTCCACTACTCATCTCATCAAATAAGGCAACTTCTCGCCCCCCTGCTTCGTTGATTATCCTTACCCACGTAAGTTCGCCATTACTCTCTTTGAGATACTTCATCTCATCGACAGCGTGTAACATCACATGATCAGCGATATGGTAATCAGAGAGATATAACACATCCTTAAGTGCACAATGAGAGCCAATAATCGATCTTCTAATAGTTGAGTGGACAATCCCCTCCGAGAGTGAAAAACCGTTATGAATCCTTTTTTTCTTCTCTAATGAGCCAATATATACTTCTTCTTCAAATGTGGAGGTGCGAATGAGTGTAAGATCAATGGGATCAAGAACGTATACTTTCTCCCAATGTTCTGAGTAGTTTCCTTGTGATATAAGTTGCTCTATCTCTTTGGCCTTGAGATTACGATAACGTTCAGATGGGATAAATGTCTCTGTATCTCTCATGTAAAAATCATACACCGCTACAAAAGATAGAGCAATATATGTTACAACACAACATGTTGAACTAAGAGCATGTACGTGATTGTTCCAACGATGATACTCACTAAGGTATTGCGCTTAAGAAGATGGGTCGCAATCGTCACTCCCATTGCTACAACTTCATACACCCACCCTCCAAGAGAGAGAAAACTGATATCTTTAATACTATAGATGACGAGAATAATCATCACACTTGAAGGGAGTACCGATCCAATAAAACGAATCGAGGAAGGGAGTTCTCGCCCCTTTGTCCCAAAGATAAGAAATGGCAAAGCTCGTGTAAGAAGAGTAAACAAAGCGGTGACTGCCACAATTGCTAATGAGTATTTCATCACACCTTCTCCTCTTCGAGTTTACTTCTTAATACAAAGAGTAATATGACTGTCACAATTAAGGTTGGAAGAAGAAACTGTTCAGGACCTACAACTAACAACATGACACTTGCAGTAGCTGCTGCAATTAAAGGGGCAAGATGGTTTTTAGCCTCCAGCCACTGCTCAACAACAATAACACTAAATAATGCACTCATAGCAAATTCAATGCCCGTAATATTAAATCGGATAATACTCCCTAATAAAGAACCGACAACAGAGCCTGTAACCCAATAGATTTGATGAAGCAGTGCAATAGAGAAATAAAGGGCATCTCCCTCCTCTTTTGGTCCCCCCTCTCCTACTGAACACAACAGTGCATACGTCTCATCTGTAAGAGCAAAAATCATATACAGGCCTCTTTTCCCCATTGCTTTAAAACGCTCAATAAAAGAGAGACCATAAAATAGGTGACGAGAGTTCACTAACACCGTAGTAAGGGCAACACTCACCAGTGGTGCTTGTTGAGCAAGTAATCCCACTAATACAAATTGCATCGAGCCGGCAAATACAAACACACTAATGCCTAATGCCCACACCCAGTTATATCCAATTGAGTGTAATAACAACCCAAAGGCAATTCCAAGAA
>JBBAFS010000081.1:0-6716 GCA_041655255.1 Sphaerochaetaceae bacterium | reverse complement strand
TGTTATCGGTATTCTTCACTCTACTCGTTGCCCAACCGGCAAGATTGAGCCGAGAAGAGGAAGATAGAAGAAGCAAAGAACTAACAGCACTAAGTGAACAATTTAAAAAAGAAACGGGGTTTCAAGGGTATATTAGCTTCTCAATAGAAGCGATGAAATTCCAGACTTTTTCCGGTAATTTTTCAGATATAATTTTTCCGGCAATTGATGATACCCTTCAAGCATCTGTTTCTTTTGATAGAGTGGTAGATAAGATATTACCTTTTACTAAAGCGACTCGTGATCAATTAACAAAAGGTTCTATAGAGAGACTTGGTGATACAATAGGTGTTTCATATATTCAACGTATTAACGGTTATCCAATAGAGAGCGGAGGTAGATTAAGAATATCGTATCGATTTGGTCAAAAAGAACTAAAAATTTTAAATGGTACAATAAATGTCGACCCCTCCACCTTAGCAGCAGAGCCGGTGATAACAGAAGATAAAATCAAGGAAATATTCTATGGTATGATAGGATATACTGAGGAGGATCTACTTAGCCGAGAAACTAAAAATACTATTTTCTTGCTGCCAAAGTTCACTCTTATGTACTGCTTTGACAGGAATTTTATAGAGTCACCCGACATTTCATATCCCAGAACATATAGACTCGCCTGGAAAATAGATTATGTGCAAAGATTAGTTATAATTGATGCAGTCTCAGGAGAAATATTAGTAGATGACATCTCCCTGAAAAGAGATTACGTAACGAAAGTGGAAGGGGTAGTTTATGAAAATTCTGATAATACCGGAATTTTAGATCCTACAGTTAAACCTTTCAAAGATATTACGGTAAAACCAGTAGTATCTCAAGGATTAATAGACGATAGATATACTAATAACGAAGGTTTGGTAGAACCGGTTTACACTGAAAACGAGTTAGAATATTTAGTTGAGATATCTTCAATATTACAAGCAAAGAAATATACGGTTGTAGATACGATTTCTTATGATCCATTTGGAATGGAGATATACCCTAATACAGATGGTAATATAGAAGACTTAAACATTGAAATGTCATACGACTATACGGATGATATTAATAATCCCAGTAACTTGTTTTACCATGCGGGTGAATTTATCTCATTTATGAACAGTTTTACTGATAATCCAATATTCATAGACTATAATACGATATACATACAACCCGGTTATTATCCTGAAACCAATGAGACTTTGAACGGAGCTTATAGTGCAGGTCAAAATCTTATTTGGTTGAATGAGGCGGTAAGTAATTATAGCTCTACCTTATGCCACGAGATAACGCATGCGTATGTTTATAAATCATTAGGTGATGTTTTTTTTAATGGCTTAACCCCACACAACGATAAGTATGATGCAATGGACGAAGCATTCTCAATGTATTTTCCTTGTGCTTACAGAGACAATTCGCTTTATCGTCATCGCTCTACCTCAACAAGAAATCTTGCGCATCTCAACTATGTCTATACTTATGGAGAAGAATCAGATCTTACAGAAGATAGTTACAGCCATTATTTCAATCGTATGCCCATCGCCTCAGCCTGGTGGGAGTTGAGAGAGGATTATGATAACTTCGATTACAACCAAGCAGATAGTTTTGATGAATTATTGATTATTATACTTGGTAATGACGTATTGGTCGAAAATAACCCAGATAGATACAAGCCCCGTTACTTCTTTAATCTTTTAATGGATAAGGTAGCAACCGATAAGGAGAATTGGACGTTGAATGCGGATCAGGAGAAGATCATTGATGCTTATGCCAAGCGAGGTTTGCATTTCTATCCTAAAGTGATCAGTACTAATCAAGACGAGGTGGAGAAGAACATTTTCGGGGTTAATGACGAAGTATATGTCTCTATCAGTAATCTCCCTCAGAACACGCCGATAACGATTCATATAGTAGAACATCAAGCTTACACCGACAATATGAATATTCCTGAAGGTGTTATAGCTTCGATAGAAATAAATTCTGTTTCTATTGGAAATGACGGTAAATGGTCGGGACCTATCTGGAGCAGTGGACTTACGGAGGGTGATTACGATATTATCGTTGATATCGGCAATAGCCAATCTCCGGGATACGGAAAGCTGAATTTCGCTTTTGCTGATGCCAATAACACCATTGACGGAATTGACGGTCTAACAGAACCGGGGTTCAGGATTGATTTCGGAATCGATGTTGTTATAGCTGTTGATGTAACTGGTAGTATGCAGGGTCAAGCCTCTAACCTAAGTCGAACAGCAAAGACAATAGTAGGTTCATTTTTAGATAATGATAGAATTAACGCGTTTGGATTCAATCGTTGGCCAAGTAATGATATCCAACCACAGGGATTATTATATATTGGTGGAGCAGAAGAATTAGTGACCGTTAATGATAACCACAGTTCTTTAATGGGAATGATACCATCTTCTGGTAGCATTATTCAAGATAACTACACATGTTTACTCACTCCGTTGTGGTTTTCCCAGCAAAGGTTTGATCATATTGATAACCCTCGAAATAAAGGCTTAATTTTTCTTTCTGACGGTAAGCATAATTGGGAAAAGGCAAATATTCCAGGTTTTTACCGACCATCTTGGGTGCCTTCTGCAGATGTAATGGTACAAAACATGGTTAATAATGGGATAAGAATTTTCACGATAAGATATGGACCCAGTAATGCTATTGCACAGAAGAATATGGAGGATATGGCGGTATTAGGCAATGGACTATATTATCACAACAGCAGTTTGTATAAAACACATAGGATTGTTAGACATATTATTCAAACCATCAGAGGAGAAGTGCCAGCTTATGAAAGAAATGGAGATGTCGCTTCTAATACAACAATAGTTGAGTCTTTCTATGTCGAAAGTAATGCTGACAAACTTACAGCTATTGCTTCATGGAATGAAAATTATGCAGGAGCGCCTAAAATGAAATTGAAGGTAATCTCTCCATCTGAAGTTGAATATGACAATAACTATACAGGATATGAGTATCAAAATTGTATGAGTAGGATTAATATTCCATCTCCAGAACAAGGTCAATGGTTAATAGAATTAGAGAATGATACTTATTCCAATAGATCTTTTTCATTGGGAGTAGATGTTAAATCCGATCTCAGAGTAATTGTTAGTGATTTACCATTTACAATCGAATCAAGGAAAATACTCCCTTTCAATGTTGAAATCAAAAACTATCTAACTCCAGTGCCGGATGCAAATATTGTTGTTAAATTTGAGTTTTCAGATTCGGTAACTGAAGTATTTTATATTGATCATGATATAACAAATCAAGGGAGCTACTTCTGTAATTTAGTACCACAAAATCACGGGAATGCTTTTATTACGATTGATATTGATATCCCTTCTCTTTCTGTGAGAAGAATTAAAAAATTCGAGATTGAAGTTAAGAAATCTTTTTTCAGTGATCCACTTGTAGTTACGATTTCCAAAAATTATGATCACGCTTATATGAGTTGGAATTATAAAGTTGGAGCTAATTCTTATTGGATATACTCTTCTGATGATCCTTATACCGAAGATTGGGGAGATCCTATTGACGTAACAACAACAAATACATATACTGAACCACTTGGTGACAGAATGTTCTATATTGTTTTTGCTTCCGAAGAAGAACCGCCTTCATCATTATTATCAGCATCATCAATTATCAGAGAGAATGAACTAAGAACGAGAAGAGAGATCAGTTTAGCTAAGCGTAATCGGATGAAGGAGAGCAATGATTATAGTAATATAGTTAACTTAGATAATGAGAGAGGGTTACCTGATAGACTCAATCAGAGAGGAGGTGGATATTCAAATGCTGATAGAAACACGAAGGAATACTCAATGTTGAACCGGTTATCAGCAAAAGATAATCAATCTTCTCGAAGAGAAAGTAGAAGCAATGACTTTTCATCAAGGAACAGAAACGTTGATTATCAATTATCACAACACTCAAAACAGATATATAGAAATTCATCATCAAAAAATGTTAATAAATCAGTATTCCAACATCAGCGTGAGTACTCGAGCAGAAATTTTTCAGAAGCGAGTGAAATTGTCGGCTATATAGCATATGAATGTATTGAGGGCACTAACCATATAGCGCTTCCTCTTGATGCGGAGTATGAAACTGCAAGAGATTTAGGTAATGAATATATCGGATTGATTAATACGATTAGTAGATGGAATCCTGCTTATCAATCATGGTCTTCTTGTGTATATTCCCCAGGTTTTTGGATTGGAGATGTTTTTGATCTATATCCAGGTAACTCATATTTTATAAATGTTACGGAGGATATGACATTTTATAGTATTGGTAAATTAATTGATCCGATTCAGTATAATTTAGTTGAAGGATCCGTAGGTAGTCAAAATGACATTATGGTCCCCCTCAATCGCCCAGATTTAGAAAAAGCCAGTGATATCGGTAATGACATAGGAGCTGTCAATGCTGTCAATATTTGGCAACCTTCGTACCAAAGCTGGAACGCGTGTTTTTCTGATGGAGAAAGTTGGATGGGAGATGATTTCGATATTGAAACTGGGATGCCGTTGAGGGTAAATATAACTGAGCCGATATTATGGCCCGATGAGGAGTAAACAGGATATTTATATCTCCTTTTTTACTCGCATTTTATTAGCAGAGAATCAATGAATAAAAATATTGTTTAATTTGAAAGTTGACAGTCTCGCCACCTGAGGCTGTCCATTATTGTAATAGGTGTTCATCGGATACCACGAGTTGCGAACAAAAAGTTTATGATCAGTAGGAGGGTGATTTAGTAATTTGTAGAATAGCAGACTAGTAAAATAGGGAGAAAAAAAGGGCTGTGTGGTGTTCAGCTCGTTTTCATACAATCTAACCTATCCCTGCTCTAATGGTTGAACATCCTACACTAAAATCTATACTACTACCAGAGACGCGCATCCCCTCGAAATTATTTCATTGAAATCGGTAGTTGTTTGGTTGGCAATGTTCTACGACAGCTTAATTCGTGAAAAGTGCTTAAAACTAACTAAAAAAGTTCGCTATAGAATACCTGGCTGTTTTCCCGGCGATTATGCAGTACAAAAAAAGTGTTGGAAACATATTTATGTGTTTATTTATTACCGACTGAGTAAGTTGGTAGAAACATGTTTCAGCTTTGTAACAAGGCTAAATATCCAGCCACCTAAAGGGAAATGGTACGATCAACAACAGCTTCTGATACCCTGTATAAAAAACGGGGGGATCTGAGTTTATGTTTTAGGGTGCTTGACATAATATATCTCATTGTTTAGTCTGTGTCCAAATCAAATTAAGGAGAATAGTAAAATGAAAACAACGATACTTGTTTTCCTGTTGTTATCGGTATTCTTCACCCTACTCGTTGCCCAGCCGGCAAGATTGAGCCGAGAAGAGGAAGATAGAAGAAGCAAAGAACTAAGAGCACTTGGTGAACAATTTAAAAAAGAAACGGGGTTTCAAGGTTATTTAAGCCACGATACCACCCTAAACAAAATTAGTAGTTTTGATGGTGGATTTCCGGACCTTACATTTCCCCCAGCAAGCGAGAAAGAGGAAGCAGGATTAATTTTTGATGAGATATTAAAGAGAATTCTGCCTTATTTATCAGTTCCCAGAGAACAACTAACGAGAGAAAACGTGACAGGTGGTGATTCACTTGTTAGGGTACAGTATACTCAAAGAATTAATGGTTATGATCTTGAAGGGGGAGGTAGGATTAGATTCTTTTACAACTACAAAATAAATGAGTTGGGTATGACCAACTCACTGAAAAAAATTCACCCCTCCACCTTAGCAGCAGAGCCGGTGATAACGAGGGAAGAGGCATTAGTAATCTATAACAAAACCGCAGAAATCAGGAAAGAATGGCTTCCGTTTTTAGATCGTTACAAACCACATCCTCATTTAATGTATTGCTATCTTAGAGATGATGATCAGGATTTCCCTTTAATACCCTATCAGTACAGATTAAGCTGGTTTATAGCACATGTAGGCAATCAATTCATCATAGATGCTATAACCGGAGAGATTCTTTTTAATAAAGAGGTTGTAATGTATGAAACTGAAACTTATAAGGGAAATGGCACGAACAGCAACAGCTTCTGATACCCTGTATAAAAAACGGGGGGATCTGAGAGTACGTTTTAAGGCACGCATCCCCCCGAAATTATTCTTAAGGATTTAATTGAGGTATTATTGATCAGGGTTTAGGCCGACTTCACTCTTGAAAAGTGCAGAACTTTATTTGCTAAAAAACCGGGTCTACTTGCAATAAAAAACCGCAATGGAACGTTGAAATATAGGGGTTTTGAGCAATCTGTAAATAATGCAGAAAAGTTGCAAAATAGGTGGGATTATTCTTTACAAAAAAGCTGACTCCTATAAGTTGAATTCACTAAAAACCAACAAGGAGCCAGCCATGTTCAATGAACAGCAAAAAATAGTTAAGCAAAGCATGCAAGTAAAATTTTTACAGTACCTAAGAAAGTTTAAGGACTGCGTTTATTTACCCGAGTATAAATTCATACAGGATCTCTGTCTGGGTATACTCAAGACAAACTCGGTTATTTGCAATAAGATCGCTGTATCTATGAATGAAAAGGTATCAGTTAAAAAGATTTGTGAGCGATTTACTCGCCACTTAAATAAAGAATATTTAGGCGAGGCGATACGCAAGGTGATAATAGAAA
>JBBAFS010000080.1:0-6917 GCA_041655255.1 Sphaerochaetaceae bacterium | reverse complement strand
TTCTATGTAAAAGCGTGAAAAGGGGTTTACGTGTGGGTGAAATACATAACAACGGAGTCGATTTAGAATTCTTTATTAAAAAGAAAACGCTCTCTAAACACGATAAAGAGTTACTAGAGGCAGTAAAACCAATTGCTAAAGCAGTAGCACTAGTCTTTGGTAAAAACTGTGAAGTTGTTTTACACTCTTTAGAAGACCCAACTCGTTCGGTCATATTAATTGAAAACCCCACTGTTACCTCTCGTAAAGAGGGATCTCCATTAACAAACCTGGGAATTAACGCATTAGCTAAAGCATCTGAATCAAATGTCGATGTGATTGATAGTTATTTCACTACCACTAAAACTAACAAAACATTAAAGTCGATTACTGCTCTAATTAAAAATGGACAAGGGACTCCTATAGGGATGTTTTGTATTAATATCGACATCTCAGCTCCTTTTTTCAGCTTTGCTGAAGACTTTATTCCTGATGCAGTTTCGGTCTCCCCTCAAACCAAAGAACAATTTGCCTCTGATATCAGTGAGTTTATTGAAGCTAATATTCAAAAAGAGATGGCTAAATTAACACGATTAAAGAAATTCACAGTCAAAGAACGAAACCAAATGGTGATTGCAGCTCTCTTAGAAAAGAATGTGTTTAACATTAAAGGAGCTGTAGAGATTGTTGCTGATGGGCTTGGAATTTCAAAGTATACAGTCTACAGCTATCTACGCCAGGTGAAGCAAGAACAAGAAGAAGGTCTTCTCATCCAATAGAAATTCCTCTTTTTCCACTTTGTGACCAATTTTTAGTATATTATAGAAGAATGAACTGGAAAAACAAAAAAGAAGTCGTTGTACTTTTTTTGGTGTTATTATCTATAAGTCCACTTGTTAGTGGACCGTATCACAAAGGAAATGAGATGAATATTCAAGATCGTTACCCTTTTGAGAAACTTAAAGAACAGTTTTTAGAGAAACTCAATGTATTTGAGAAACATGTGATTAAAGATAAAGGGACTGAACGAGCCTTCAGTGGAGCGTATACTGATACCACCGACAGTGGTACCTATTACTGCAAACAGTGTGGCTCTCCTTTATACTCTTCTGATGATAAGTTCGATGGCCAATGTGGTTGGCCCTCTTTTGATGATGAAATACCGTATGCAGTCTTACGCTATCCTGATAGTGATAACGTACGAACCGAAATAGTGTGTGCTACCTGTGAAGGTCACTTAGGTCATGTATTTGAGGGAGAACGTTTTACCGCTAAAAACACACGTCATTGTGTAAATAGTGTCTCTCTTTTGTTTAAAGATGGACCACCTGTAGCAACAGCTGTGTTTGCAGGTGGATGCTTTTGGGGTGTTGAATACTACCTTAAAAAACTCGACGGTGTGTATAAGGTAACAAGTGGTTACACTGGTGGTAAGATGAAAAACCCTACCTACCAAGATGTATTAACTCAAACAACAGGCCATGTTGAAAGTGTCTTAGTTCAGTACAATCCACTTGTGATTTCGTATGAACAACTGGCTACCTACTTTTTAGAGATTCATGACCCATTTCAAAAAGATGGACAAGGTCCAGATATTGGATCTCAGTACCTTTCGGTTATTTTCTACCGTAATCGTCATGAGTACGACACAGCGGTTAAACTTCTTACACTACTAGAAACTGGTGATAAAGAAGTTGCTACACAACTTCTCCCTTATGCCACGTTCTGGGAAGCAGAGGAGTATCATCAATCATATTACGAGCGCACCGGATCACTTCCGTACTGCCACTCATATCAAAAGAGGTTTTAACATGTGCGATACAATGGTCAAACGAGACTCCCTAACCAGTAGTTTCTTCTTTGCAAAGAATTCAGATCGTGATCCTGGGGAGCCCCAACTCATTCAATATGTATTGGGTGATGAGGGAATTCATGAGATAACCCATCCTGAGGATAATCCTCCATACAATACGTTACAGTACAAAACGCTTCTCAAAGCTCACGCTACATTACCGAATAACCTTAAAGCTCTCATCAGTCGCCCCTCTTGGATATGGGGTGCAGAGATGGGGATAAACGAAAAAGGTGTCTCTATTGGTAATGAAGCAGTATTTGCAAAAAAGAGAACTGAACGTCATGGACTGCTTGGAATGGATATTCTCCGTCTCGCTTTACATAACGCTACAAGTGCCTCTCACGGAGTTGAAGTTATCACCTCCTTATTAGAGAACTTTGGCCAAGGTGGTAATGGGAGTTACACAAACGTATTAAAGTATCACAACTCATTTATTATCAGCGACGAGAAAGAGGCGTGGATAGTTGAGACTATGAACCGCTCTTGGGCTGCTAAAAAAGTAGCATTAGTAGGTTCAATTTCGAATGCCTACTCACTAGATGAACACTACGATAAAGCAGATGCTCTTACTTGGGAGAATAAGCCTCACTTTGCTAAAACTCACCAAAGTAGACTCCATCTCTTTTTCACTCAAGGCAAATATAGACAACAAAAATCTCAAGAGCTCCTGACTAAGGACAAAGCTTCATTTGAGATTATGGCTTCTACCTTACGACACAATGAGGGCTCTTTAGGCTCTCCTGATCGGAGTATGAAATCTATTTGTATGGATAGTCAGGGTTTTGTAAAAAGTAGAACTACCGCTTCGATGGTAGTACAGTGGCATAACGGTAAACCTTTAGTGTGGTTAACTGGAGCACCACTGCCTAACTATGCTCCATTTTTCCCCTTTACTTTGGATCAAGAGATGTGGGAGCAAGCCCCTCATGCAGATATTAACTTCTCTTATCGCTATGCACAAAACAGAGTCGGGATTACTAACTTTTTAACAGTTGCACCCGCTTTAGCAAAAGAGAAGATTCATCATCTCACTATCGATACCGAACAAAAAGTTCGTAAAGCAATTCAAGACGCTCCTGATGAAAAATTAAGTACTATTGCTATTGCTTCTTTAGCAGATGAGCAAAGTTTCACTTCCCAATTAGAAGAAATTCTGGTTGAATATGGAGCAGATTCTAAGAGCTTGTACGAAAAGCCGTATCAATACTATGGATGTGGATGATATTTCGTATTGGAATCTGTGACTTAGCAGAAAGAGGGAGAGAATGCCATCACTTGATGGCATTCTCTATGTTATAGTCACACGTCTAGTTGTATTTTGCCCACAGGAAATTCCATCTTTCTAAGATGTTTTTCTGGTTTTTAGCTAAATAAGCTTCATCTCTAGGCTCAATTCTAATTTGGTCAATTGGAGTAAGATATTCATTTGTTGTAGGTAAGTTAAGGTTTGCTTGTCTTACTGTTGATGCAGCAAATGCAGCTTGCATCTCATCAGAGGCAACAAACTCAATAAACAGTTTTGCATTTTCTAAGTTCTTAGCATTTTTAACAATACCATGAGCTCCTGCAATAGCGTTAATTCCTTCTGAAGGATAGACAATTTCTACAATGTCTCCTTTCCCTTCTCTAATGTACGTAACACATGGAGCTTCATATGTTAATCCTACAACATACTCACCTTCAAGAACGCCTTTATAAACAGTCGAAGAACTTCCGCTCATCACTCCATCAAGGTTTTGAATAAGGCTTTCAACATAACCCCATGCAGCGGCACTCTCATATCCACCCATAACTCCTAAAATTGTGGATAGTTGGTTCCAAGCTGAAGATGAACCGTTAGGATCTGCTGTGATAATCTTACCTTTGAGTTTTGGATTTAGTAGATCTGCATAACTCTTAATTTCAACACCAAGTTCTTTTGCTAATGGCTTATTCACTAATAAGTTCACCAACTGAACAGTCTTAAAAGTAATTGCTCCACCAGTGCTGTTTCTCATGCTCTCAGGATAATCGGAATCATTAGAAGCAATGTAGGGCTCCCACAAGTCAGGCATATTCACATAATCATTATAGAATACTCCACCTGCAAGAATATCTGCCTGAGGGTTAGCAGCCTCTGCTCTAATTCTTGTTTTCAGTTCCCCTGCCCCAGCTTGCACTAACTCAACTTTGATGTTGGGATATTTTGCTTGGAAGGGGTCTACAACCATGTTGAGTTCTTCATCAAAGTCTGGTGTATAGAGTACTAACCTTCCTGAGGGCCCACTTACGGCTGCTTTTTCTTTAGCACCACCGCCAGCAATTGTTCCTAGGATAACTAGGCCAATTAATAAAGTAACAAATACTTTTTTCATTTTTCTCCTCCCTCTCCGTAGAGATATTACATAACTAAATTTTTAGATTTAGAGAATTTCATAAATAACAACAAACTAATAACTGTAAAGGCAGTTAAAACTGTTGCCATAGCCGCTGCTGGCCCATCAGTTCCTCTTGAAACGAATATATAAATCGAAAGCGTCATGGTGACTGTATGGGCGGTATAGAGAATTATTGAAGTAGATAATTCAGTAATAATTGTAATCCAGCTTAAAATACCTCCTGATATAATTCCATTTTTCATCATGGGAACCGTGATCAAAAAGAACGTTCTAAGTTTTGATGAGCCCAGACTAATTCCCGCTTCTTCTACCGTGAGTGGAATCTGCTGTAGAATTGCAGCAGAGCTTCTGATTGTATATGGGATTCTTCGAATCACCATCGAAATAATCATAATAGCCATTGTTCCTGTGAGAACTATTGGCCTTCGACTAAAACTGAGAACTAATGCAATACCAACGACCGAGCCTGGTAATACAAATGGAACCATAGAGAAGTTATCAATGAGACGACTTACCCAAGATGGCCTTCTTACGATGATATAAGAGACTAAGATAGCTAAAAAGAGGACAAGTAAGACTGAAACTCCTCCTAATAAGAGAGTATTAGGTATAGCAGATCCAAATTTCTTAAAGGCAATTCTATAACTCTCTAAAGAATAGCCAGGCTCAAATAACGATCCAGATTGAGATGTTTTTCTAAAGGACATATAGATTAAATAAAGCTGAGGAAGCATCGAAAGTGTGAGTAGTGCGTATGTGTAAAAATAGACCCACACCTTGCCCCATGGTGATAACTCTTTTTCTTGTATTGGATGTAATGAATTGATAGAGAATTTATAAAAACTATTCACTACTTTCTGAACTAAGAAGACCAAAGCAGTAATAACAACAGCAACAACACTTATTGCTGCAGCAAAATTGTGGTCGGTACTCGTCTCTCCTACATATTGATTATAAATCTCAACTGGAAAAGTTCTAAAACCTTCACCAATTAACAGTGGTGTTCCAAAATCTGCCATCGATCTCATAAACACTAAAAGAGCTGCTGCTAAAATAGATGGCATAGAGAGGGGAAGTATCACTTTGAAAAACCTTCGAATTCCAGTTGTTCCTAAGTTTTCAGATGCTTCTAGTAGTGAATTATCAATTGATTGAAGAGCTCCAGAAACATATAAAAAGACTAAAGGAAAAAGGCGAGTGACCAAAACCAGTACAATTCCATTAAATCCATAAATAGCAGGAATCCTAAATTTAAAGAGAGTATATATCATCCGGGTAATGAGCCCATTTCTTCCCAGAAGAAGAATCCAAGAATAGGCACCAATAAAAGGAGCCGACATAGATGCTATAATAATAATGACTTCTAAAAACTTTTTGGCTCTGAGTCGATATATATTGTAATAATAAGCTAATATGACACCCAGTATCACTGAGTAAATCGTAACAACTGTAGCAACTTTAAAACTGTTTATAAGAGTTGAGAAATAGTAGCGCTGAGCAAAGAATTTTTTAAAATAGGCGAGCGTAAAGTGTTGTTCTCGATCATACACTGATGCTTTTAATACATTAAAAAGAGGATACATTAAAAATAAGAGATATAGTCCAAGTAAGGAAAAGCCTACGAAGTTCCACACTTCTAAAGGAGTTCTTTTTCTCAATCGTTTCATGTTGAGACCTCCTCTAGTAAGATGTTAGAAGTTCCCTCCTGGTTGAACACATTAATTTTATCGAGATTAAGAGTTAATCTAACCTTTGCTCCTTTTGCATGTTCAACATGAATGTCAGATTCAGTAACAACGTCCACTCTTTCACCCTGAGCTGTCTCCATGAAATAATGGGTATTCAATCCAAGGAACACACTATCAAGGATTTCAGCTTCTATGCCCTCATCTCCTGACTCATTTATTAAAAACTCTTCAGGTCTAATAGATACTTTAACTGATTGGTTTATGTGATGTTTTGCATGAACATTTGGCATTCCTACAGAGTATCCACCCAAGAACTGCAATGTCGGATTTGACTCTTGCATAACTAATTCAGCATCAATCATATTCGTCTTTCCGATAAAGGTTGCAACAAACACATTTTGTGGGCGCTGATAGAGTTCTCGAGGAGAACCAATTTGCTGAATTTCCCCATAATCCATAACAGCAATCCGATCACTGACAGCCATAGCCTCTTCTTGATCATGTGTGACATATATGGTGGTAATATGAAGGCTATTTTGTAGCTCTTTAATTGCCGCTCGCATTTCAACTCTCAGTTTTGCATCCAAGTTCGATAGTGGCTCATCCATCAGTAGCACATCTGGGCGAAGAACAAGAGCTCTCGCTAAAGCGACTCTTTGTTGTTGTCCTCCGCTCAAACGATCGGGCAATCTTTTTCTATATTCGTATATTTGCATGAGTTTGAGAAATTCGTCAGTATCTCTTTTAATCTGGTCTGCTGGAAGATTGCGGGCTTTTAATCCAAAGCGGACGTTTTTCTCAACAGTAAGGTGTGGGAAAATTGCATAGTTTTGAAATACCATTCCAATATTTCTTTTCGCTGGGTTCTTATCATTAATTTTTATATCATCAAAATAGAACTCTCCACCTTCAATCGTGTTAAATCCAGCAATCATACGTAATAAAGTAGTCTTACCACACCCAGAAGGTCCTAAGAGAGTGAAAAACTCACCCTTCTTAACTTCTAAAGAGAGGTTG
>JBBAFS010000079.1:0-7155 GCA_041655255.1 Sphaerochaetaceae bacterium | reverse complement strand
TGGGAAATAAAGATGAGCGTAAGATTATATGAGGCTTTGGGAAGTGAAGCACAACGAACTACTTCTACTCTTTTTTGAGTGAGTGAATAGAGTACATACTCAAAAGCTTCTGCTAACAGAGAATTCCTTGTCACAATACACAGTCGTTGTTTGTTCACATATAACAAACACTCAAAGAGTTCTTATTGCTTCGTTTGTTTTGTTATAAGGCGTGTGAGATGGCGATCAAGTGCGTCACTAAATGCTTTGATCTCTTTTCGTCCCATAGGTTTTGTTTTTTCAACAAAGATCCCAAGTTCTCTGAGGTCACTCATCATATTACGAAGCGAAAGACGCTCTTTCACACTCTCTTTGGTATAGACGTTTCCTCGATCATCGATGACGGTGAGATCTTTCTCTACTAGGCGATCTGCTAGGGGGATATCTCGGGTAATAGCTAACGTGCCACTTTGGGCTTGTTGTACTAAATAATCATCAGCACTATCATCTCCGGGTGTGACAACGTGCATCCGAATAAGAGAAGAGCCCAAAGAGTTCTCTAACTCAATGACATCATTAAGGGGACGATCAGCGACAAATAAGGCACTTATCTGACGTTTTTGTACCGCTTTGAGAATAATAGTTCGTAACTGACGGGGACACGAATCGGCATCAATGTACAACAGAGGATAATCACTCATACGTGTAAATTACAATTAAAGGTTACACGAGGTCAACAATAGAGCTCTGGTACTAAAGATGAACAAGAGAGGGATTTTTCACGATGTGAGAATGATTAGTGCTCTTGAAGAGATGCTTCAAAACATTCTATAGTTTACCCATACATACCTATCTTTTTTATGACGCAAAGGAGCGATGAGATGGATAAATCTGCTTTACAAAGGGCACGATACAAGTACACACCAAAACAACCGAAGCTGTTTACTCAAAGCATACAAAAACTTCAACTCACCAAAGGTTCACCAACTGAGCCAGTGAGTGACAAAGAGAAGATAAAGGCACTTTTCCCCCACACATACGGATTGCCTACTGTCTCTTTTAGTGAAACAAGTGACACAATTTCCTACCCCGCTATCCATATGGGAGTGATCCTCAGTGGTGGACAAGCTCCAGGGGGACATAACGTCATTAGCGGTTTATTTGATGGCCTTAAAAAAGGGAATAAAGAGTCTAAGTTATTCGGTTTTTTAGGTGGACCAGATGGCATTTTAAAGAATGAAGTATTAGAACTCACCGATGAGATTATCGACGAGTATCGTAACACTGGTGGTTTTGACATCATTGGTAGTGGTCGAACAAAATTAGAGACTGAAGAACAATTTGAGCAAGCTGCAAAGGTGTGCCAATCTCACGGTATTACTTCAATTGTGATTATCGGAGGAGATGACTCAAATACCAACGCAGCAGTATTAGCTGAATATTTTATTGAGAAAGAGAAAGGCATTACCGTCAACGGATGTCCTAAAACTATCGACGGAGATCTTAAAAATGAACACATCGAGATCTCTTTTGGATTTGATACTGCTACTAAGACCTACAACGAGTTAATCGGAAATATTATGAGAGACTCTCTTAGTGCTAAAAAGTATTGGCACTTCATTAAACTCATGGGTCGTAGTGCTTCTCACATCGCCTTAGAGTGTGCTTTAGCAACTCAGCCAAATATCTGTTTAATTAGTGAAGAGATTGCTCAGAATGAGACTTCATTAGATCAGATTGTAAAAGATATTGCCCTTGTAGTTGCCAAGCGTGCCGAAAAAGGGTTGAACTTTGGTATTGTCTTAATTCCTGAAGGAGTTGTTGAGTTTATCCCCGAGGTAAAAAGCCTCATTGCACACTTAAATACCATGTTAGCTCTCAATGCCAAAGAGTACGGAGTATTAGATACATGGAAAGCACAGTATGCTTTTGTGGTGAATCATCTCCAACAAAAGGATAAAGAGATCTTTGTCTCTCTTCCTACCGATATCCAACGACAATTGTTAATGGATCGTGATCCACACGGAAACGTTCAAGTCTCCCGTATTGAAACTGAAAAGATGCTTATTCAAATGGTTGCTACTCGCTTAGAAAAAATGAAAGCAGAAGGGACTTTTAAAGGCTCTTTCAGTGGCTTAAACCACTTCTTTGGATACGAAGGACGCTGTTCGTTCCCATCAAACTTTGATGCCGATTATTGCTACAACCTTGGGTATAATGCATACCTTTTAGCTGCAAATAAGTGTAGTGGATATATCTCAGCTGTCTCAAATCTCACCGATACAAGTGAGAACTGGCAAGCTGGTGGAATTCCTATTACGATGATGCTCAACTGTGAAGAGCGACACGGTGAAATTAAGCCTGTGATTAAAAAAGCTCTTGTAGATCTTAAAGGGGCCCCTTTTGCCTACTTTGAGAAACATCGAGATCTATGGGCAGTTGAAACATCGTACCTCTTCCCTGGCTCCATTCAATACTTTGGACCAAGTGAAGTGAGTGATACCATTACTAAAACATTAGAGTTAGAACATAAGTAATAATTCATGATGAATTACAGATAAGGACCTCTTAGTGAGGTCCTTTTTGTTTAATACAGATCATATAAGATCGATCGTAACGTGTGAGGTGAGAGTTCACTTAAAGAGTCTCTTTGAGGGGTTGAGTCACTAAGGTGATCTAACTCAGCGAGGGTAAAACCATACTCTTTAAGTGGAGGAAGAACTACTTTTTGAGTGAGGTGTTCTAAAAAGAGAAATGGATCTTCACCCCACCCTTTTTCTAAAGTGTTCATCAACTCTAAGTACCTACTGTCCCCCTTCTCTCGTAAGGCGTTGTTTATGGGACTGATGAGCATACTACACACATGCGAGTGGTTAATGGGGTGTAGTGCTCCCATAGGACCTGCGAGGGCGTGTACGTACCCAAGACCACAACTGGTAATTGCAATACCTGAAATATATGCTCCGTAAGCTAAGTGACTTAAAGATGAAGGAGTTGTTATTCCAGTTTCAAGAATCTCCTTCAGTGATAAGGCGTGATTCACAAGTGCTGTATACACTAACGATGAGATATATGGGCTTGCCCTTTGAGAAGTGTAAGCTTCTAGGTTTTGTGTTAAGGCATCTAAAGCCGTTGGTCCTAACATTGAGAGATCTAATGAGGCTAAAAGCGAAGGATCGACTAAAGCGATATCGGCAACATAAGAATCATGACGAAGTGATTTTTTAAACCCTTGAGGTCCTACTTCACTTATGACCGCATTATTAGTCGATTCACTTCCTGTTCCAGCAGTGGTGGGAATTAGTATTAAAGGAAGTCTTTGACTAGGAGGAGGTGTATCTCCCACCCCCTCTAAAAAATCTTTTACTGAACAAGTATTTCCCTTTTGTAGTTGATAAGCAACCACCGATGCCGCTTTGGCTGTATCTAAGACACTGCCTCCACCAATTCCAATTACTGTTGTCTCTTCATAGGTGGCAATATTTTGAGCTATAGTATCAACTGAAGAGACGTTGGGCTCTTGGGTGTGAATCATCAGTTCATACTCAAAGCCCTCTTTACGTAATGAGGATAAAAGAGTGTTCACCACCTCTAAAGAGGCAACTGATTTACTTGCCACTACACAGAGGTGAGAAGTACCAAGGGTATGAAGGTAGGTGGCTAGTTCCCTTATAGTGTTATGACCAAAAACCAATTGAGGTTGTCTTTGTACACGAAAAGAGTTTTCCACACCACCATCCTTTACTTGAGATGTTTTGGGAGATGAATGAGTTGTTTTTTAGGATCGTCGTGTTGTTTAAATAAGATAGCGATATGACCAATGACGGCGACTAATTCAGAAGCTGTACTTTGGGCTAAAGAGAGAGCTAACTCATCTTCTTCATCGTGAAAATCTTGAAATTTCACTTTGATTAACTCGTGTGCGAGTAAAGCCTCAAAAGAGGCTTTTACTACTCGCTCATCAACGCCCTGCTTTCCAACCATGACTACAGGTTTTAAAGAGTGGGCCCGTTTACGTAAAAAGTTTCGTTTTGCACTATTCATTCTTATACTGCTCAGCTATAACGTGTCGTTTAATTTTTTTAGTACTTGTCATCTCCATTGGCTCTTTCGCAATGGTAAGACGATCAATTTTTTCATATTGATGAAGATCTTTATTCACTTTATCAATAATCTCTTGCATGTGATGTAAGATAAAGGAGTGTTGCTCTTTTTCATCAGCGTGTAAAGAGGCTGCTTTATCTCTGAATGTATCAGATGGGTAGATAACTGCTCTAATACCTTCACTTTTCATCTTCTTATCAATGAGATACCCCAATACACAGATTTGTTCAATCTCATCAAAGAGTTGGAATCGATCTTCGATCTCTTCAGGGAAGACGTTTTTTCCACCTTCGGTGACAATTAAACTCTTTGTTCTTCCTGTGAGATAGACATAGTTTTTACTATCGATGTATCCAGCATCGCCTGTTTTAAACCACCCCTCTTTGTCTAAGACTTCATCGGTAGCTTCTTGGTTTTTGTAATACCCTTGCATCACCATTGGTCCACGAACTGCAATTTCTCCTACTCCTCTTTGGTCGGGATTAAGGATTTTCATCTCAGTTTCAGGAAGAATTTTTCCTACCGATGTTTCAATGTAAGCATCAATCGGGTTTAAGGTAATAATGGGGCTTGTCTCAGTGAGACCATAACCTTGAACAAAGTCGACTCCCAGTTGGTTAAATAAGGAGAACGTAGAAAAAGGTAGTGGTCCTCCCCCACTAATACAGATACGAATATTATCCATCGAAAGATTTGCCAATACTTTGTTGAACATCTTCTTTCCAGGATTCACCTTAAAGAGTTTTTTCACGAGACCGCTGAATCCCATTAAAAAGCGAATTAAGCCGTAGACAATAACTCCTTTTTCTCTAATTCCGTTCATCAATCCACTGAGCATTTTATTAAAGAGCATAGGAACAGCTAAGAACATGGTCACTTTTCCTTTTTTGAGCTCTTTGAGAATTTGTGAAACAACAAGTTTCTTACCAAAGACAATTTCTGATCCAGTTCCAATAGCTTCAATAAAGACAGCTAACATGGTGTATGAGTGGTGAATTGGCAGTAGTGCATAAAACACATCAGTTGGATAGACACTGAGGTGTGCTTGAGCTAAGTAACAGTCACTGACGATATTACTGTGAGTGAGCATCACACCTTTAGGGTTTCCTGTGGTCCCACTGGTGTATAAAATAGCGGCAAGATCTTCCTCTTTACCTGTTGGAAGTTTTTGTTTTTTACTACTTTTTTTTGTGAAGATATAATCGTCATGCCCCTCTTCTAAACTAATTTTGTGCTTAAGACCAACTTTTTCATCGGCATCGATAGCATCGATACGCTCTTTGTCGATAAATAAGATCTCTACTTCACTAAAGGTGAGAAGGAAATCGATCTCTTTATCACTGAGTTGGTAATCGAGTGGAACAACAATCGCTCCAGCATACAAAATTGCTAAATACGCAATAGCCCATTCGGGGCTATTTTTTCCAGTTACGGCTACTTTTGTGTCGGCTTTAACTCCAAGTTCCACTAAATAAGAGGCTATTTGGAGAATCTTCTCTTTAGCTTCACTATAATTAAGGGTGAACTCAGTTGGGGAGAAAACAGTAAAACAGTTGTTTTGAGGATAACGCTCAGTTGTGATGTCAAACATTTGAGGGATAGTGGGCCATCTTCCTGTGAAATGAGTCCCTCGGAATTCATCTAAAAAGTCCCAGGGATTTGGTTTGGTTTTTGGTTTTGCCATGCTCTATATCTCCTACAACACGCTTCGTGTTACGAATATCATAAAGCTTAGAGATGTGAAACTCAATAGAACTATTAACAATTTGTCGGATTCCGTCAAAGTGTCATACGTTTTTCTTTGATTGACCAAAAAATGGTGGTGTACTACAGTTGCTGCATGAAATTTAGTACCTTTGATGACGTCTGTTCGTACATGGAAAGCTTCACAAATCTAGAGAAGCGAAGTGATAACTACACCAATCGCTACTACCGTCTCGATCGGATGCATAAGCTGCTTGAATATATTGGTAATCCTCAATCTTCATTTGCCTCAATCCACATTGCTGGATCAAAAGGTAAAGGTTCCACAGCCATCTTTATAGCGAGTGGTCTTGAAGCTGCTGGTTATAAGACAGGGATGTATCTATCACCTCATGTGAGTAACTACCGTGAACGCTTCACCCGCTGTGGTTCTTATTTCAGTGAAGAAGAGTATGTCTCTGCAGCGAATCTTCTATTCTCACGTCTTGATGGATTTACCTTTAGTGATCAGTGGGGAACTACTGAACCTACGACCTTTGAGTTATTTACCGCCTTTAGTTTTACCCTTTTTGAGTATACGAAATGTGAGTGGGCAGTCATTGAAACAGGTTTAGGGGGGCGCTTAGATGCAACAAATACACTAAAGCCCAAAGCGGTAGTTCTTACCCCCATTGAATTAGAACACACCGCTATTTTAGGAAACACAATCACCCTCATTGCTAGTGAAAAAGCAAAGATCATAAAAACAGGAATTCCTACCTTTGTGAGTCGTCAAACTCCTGAAGCATTACAAGTCTTCAGAGATGAAGCTGAAAAAGTCAATTCACGGATGTTTGAATTAACAAGCGTTGTAGAGTCTTTACACCGACGTACTACCGTAGAGGGAGAACATGTCTCTATTGAGTGGAAAGATGGACACATCACCACCCTTCTTTTACAAATGCGTGGTGAAGTACAAGCAGAGAATGTCGCTTTAGCATTATATGTACTTACCTCTTTGGGAGTATATATCAAAGAGAGTACTGAAACAGCTCTTCAAAACGCGACTCTTCCTGGAAGAATGGAATTTGTTGATCCCACTATTCCTCTTATTGTTGATGGGGCTCATACAGTTGAATCACTGAGACATTTAGTGAATTCAATGGTTCAACTCTACGGCTTACAAGGTTCCACACTACTATTTGGAGCGCTTGAAGGAAAAGATCATATTCATATGGCTCGCCTGTTACTTCCAGTGTTTGATACGATTATTATTTCACAACCTGGGACCTTTAAAAAAAGTGATCCTGAAGCATTGTATCAACTGTTTCTTGATGAGGCGAAAAATATGAGTCAGGCTCCTCAAATCTTATTAGAAAAAGATGCATA
>JBBAFS010000078.1:0-7282 GCA_041655255.1 Sphaerochaetaceae bacterium | reverse complement strand
CGAGCAGCAAAAAGGTTTAATCCAACAACAAGAATAAGGAATATGCTTAATATTGCTCTCTTTTTCACTCTCTTCCTCCGATATATGCCATTATAATAATTAAATCCAACAGAGGTGTCAACAGAATGCTCATTTTCACCCTTTCAAAAGCAGGCAATAATACCTATCTTCTTATTATACAATAACTTAACCAACTCAACTTATGTCAATACTTTTTTAAGGCACACCAAGACCTTCCCCTCTATATTGACAAAGATTCACCACAGTTTTAGCATACAACAGTTTTAGGATGCGTAGCTCAGTTGGATAGAGCGTTGCCCTCCGGAGGCAAAGGCCGTGGGTTCGAATCCCGCCGCATTCATAAAAGGTCTTCTCTTTACGAGAGGACCTTTTTTATGAATATATAGCTTTTAGTTCTTTACTTACATTACCTCACTACTCTTCCAGATGCATTTCCTTTCATCAGTCGCTTAATTTCTTCGACAGATGAGTAATTAATGTCTCCCTGAATCGAATGGCATAAACAAGACGCCGCTGTTGCGTAATCAAGTACTGATTGTAGATTTTGTTTAAGGTCCTCATCTGTTAAGGCATAAATCAATCCAGCACAGAAAGAATCTCCTCCTCCAACTCTGTCTACTATGTTTCTAATCTCATATGGACTATAGTTATTGTCTATCTGCGGTGATACATAAACATGTTTCGACTCTACATCATACAAGAGTGCACCCCAATTATTGTGAGATGCAGAAATACTCTCTCGTAAAGTAAAGCCAATTTTCTTTATGTTAGGAAATTGCTGAGCTACTTTTTCGGCAACATCTGCATATGCTTTTAAATTAAGTTTACCAGAATGGACGTCTACTTCTTTTGGGTGAATATCTAACACATCTGATGCGTCTTCCTCATTACCAACCAATACGTCTACAAACACTAACATCTCTCTCATTATCTTCTGAGCTAGTTGTTTTGAACTTAACTTTTCATCCCACTTCCAGAGTTTATTTCTGAAATTAAGATCACAAGATACTGTCACTCCCAATTCTTTAGCCTTTCTCACTGCTGCAAGTGAAGCTTCTGCAGCTCGCTTAGAAATTGCAGGAGTTATCCCACTTATATGAAGCCATTGAGCATTCTTAAAGATAGCATCCCAATTATATGCTTGTTCACCATAGATGCTTATACTGCTATAATCTCGATCGTAAATGACGTTACTTGGACGTTGATTGGCTCCAGTTTCTAAAAAATAAAGTCCTATTCTTCCATCTTCAGTTACATTTATATGATCAGTTCCTACTTGTAGACCACGTAAATAATCAATACAAGCATGTGCAACAGGGTTATTTGGTAAAGAAGTTACATATTCTGTCTTTCTTCCCATATAGGACAAAGAGGCTGCTACGTTAGCTTCTGCACCAGCAAATGTTATCCTAACTGTTCCTGGAAGTGCCTGGCGAAATCGATAGTTATGTTCCATCTCAACTCTCCCCATTACTTCTCCAAAAGTCACAATCTTATCCATATCTTTTCTCCTCACTAAATACTTGTACAGCTTGTCGTGCTTGATTTTCTATCACATCCCACTGCTCGTTTGCTATGAGATCTTTAGAGGCTATCCAACTACCACCAATCCCCCCAATGCAAGCTTCTTTGGCATACGAGGATAAATTATCTTGAGATATCCCTCCCAGAGGAATAAAAGAAAGCCCTAAGTGAGCATATGGGGCATACATACTTTTCAAGTAACTCAATCCCCCTAGCGGCTCAGCTGGAAAAAACTTTAATAAATTACATCCGTATTCCAAAGCTGCTTCAATGTCACTTGGAGTCGCCACCCCTGGAGCAAAAGGTAATTTTGCTTTTAATGCCGCATCCATCACGTTTCGATTTAAGCCAGGAGCAACACCAAAATCAGCTCCTGCTCTTTTTGCATCCTCTACCTGCTGAGGTGTTAAAATAGTTCCTACTCCTAATAACATCTGCGGATATTCTGTGTGGATAACCTCTATTGCTTCTAACGCAAGAGCAGTTCGAAGTGTAAGCTCTACTGCCTTCACTCCACCAGATAGTAAAGATTCAACTGTTGGTCGAATGTGATTGAATTCCTCCAACACTAATACAGCTATTACTCCAGATTCTTTAATCCGAGCCTCTATCTCTTGAGACATTAACATACTTCACCTCTTGTACTTCTTTTTCCGAGAATAAAATGTTATTTAGACAATTTCTTTTTACTCTTCGAGGGAATTAAATTCTTTTCATTAATTCAATATTGAATCTTCGTCCTTAAAGTATTTTGATAATCGTTTATGGTTATATTCAAAGGTACTCTCAATGATTTCAATCGTCTTTCTTGCATTTCTCTGTTTCATGTATTTAACCATCTCTCTATGATTTCCTTTTGCATTTACAACGTTGTTGTCTCTGTTATCTGCATAAAGTTCTGAAAAGTATTTAAATAGAATATCTTTACATAAATCATATATACGAATAAATACTGGATTGTGAGATCCTAAAATAATTGCATAATGGAATTCAAAGTCAGCTTGAATATAACTACTTGCATCCGTCGCCTTTTCCATTGCCTCTAGTGCTAAATCGAGTCTTTCAAAGTCAGCATTTGTCCCAACATTACAAAGAACTTCAATACTTGTAAATTCAAGCGCTCTTCGTAATTCAACCATATGACGGTAGTCATTAGCGCTTAAGTCAAGCAACTCCATGTGTAAATCGGAGTTAGAAATAGGTTCTTCTGCGCTAAGAACAAACGACCCTTTGCCAGGCTTTGTTTCAATAACACCTCGAGCTTGTAACTTATGTATAGCTGTCCGGACACTAGACCTACTTATGTTTTTTTCTTTTGCAATTTGGTTTTCTGAAGGAATTTTCTCACCAACTCTCCATAGTCCTGTTTGTATACTTTCAAGTAAATCATCGTATAAAGTTTCTGAAATTAAGCGAGTTGGTTCCATTATTGCCTCCAAGTACCTTTGTCTACCTTATTAATATACCTGTTATTCCTTCCCCTTTGAAGAGGTTTTCAAATTCCCCCATATAATGAGAAGAATGAGAACTATCAAAATAATTGAGATTGGACGTACAAGTATGTATGTAATTAGAGGAACTGCTTTTGCCTTTGCAATAACCATCGATTGTCTTAAATTTTGCTCCGCCATTTTCCCAAGAATCATGCCCAATATAGCAGGAGCTATAGGAATACCTGTTCTTTTAAACAAAAGTCCAATAACCCCAAAAATTATGGCAAGAAACACATCAAATAAGTTATTCCTTGCGCTGTAAGCTCCAAATAAAGAAAATGCAATGACAGCTGGTACTATATATTTGGTATTAACCGTAAGAATTTTAGTAAACAGCCGGGTCCCTGATATTCCGATGAAAAGCATCAAAAATACACTCAGAAGAAGTCCAAACATTAGTGCATACACAATTGCAGTATGTTCACTAAATAATCTTGGTCCAGGAATCATCCCATGAACAGTAAGAGCTCCAAAAATTATTGCACTTGTTGCAGATCCAGGAATACCTAGTGCCAGAAGTGGTACAAAAGAACCTCCTACTGCGGCGTTATTAGCGCTTTCAGGAGCAATAATTCCATCTATAGCTCCCTTTCCAAAAAGATGTCGTTCCTTACTACTTCTCTGTGCTTCTCCATACGCAATAAAAGATGCAATAGCACCCCCAGTACCAGGAAGAATACCAATAACAGTACCAATTACAGATGATTTAACAACAATCTTCCATCTTTTAATAGTATCTTTAATGATTGAAACTACTTTAAATTTTGATACTTTATCAGTTATTAGTTCACCTGTTTCTTGATCTTTATATAACGCAAGCATTTCTGCAATTGCAAAAAAACCAACACTAATCGGAATAAGATCTAGGCCCATTTGCAAGTTGTATTGACCAAACGTTAATCTGTAGTTAACTGATGTTGGATCCATCCCTACTAAGGCTAAGATTAAGCCAAAAGAGACTGCAAAAAACCCTTTCGCAACACTTTCCCCCATCAAACTGCCAACGACTGAAAGACCCATGACACACACTAGAAATTGCTCAGGAGGCCCAAACCTGAGGGCGAATTTTGCTAAAACTGGTGTAAACAAAAGCATAACGATAACACCAAACAAGGCCCCAAAACTACTTGATATTACCGAATAACTTAACGCCTCCTTTGCCTTCCCTTGAAGCGCAAGAGGGTTCCCATTAATAGCAGTACAGGCGGCTTCCCCAGTTCCAGGACAATTCAATAATATCGCTGATATAGATCCTCCATATGTAGCTCCCATATATAAGCCAGCCAACATAATTAGTCCTATATGAGGAGCCATATTATAAGTGAGGGGGAGAAGCAAAGCCACTCCCACCACCCCATTTAATCCTGGTAGAGCACCAAAGACAATACCTAACACTACGCCTACTAGATTCATTAAAAATCCTAGCGGAGAAAAGATAGACAAAAGTGCATTTATAATATATTCCATGGGATCCTCACTCTATTTCACATACAAATTCTTAAAAAGCATCAGGGACTTCATTTAACAGCTCAACCATTGCTTTATAATCATTATCTAATCGTGCCTTAACTTGAGCTCTATCTAAATATCGATAATTTTCACTCATGTTAGCCATTTTATCAATAAAGTCACTTTTCGAAGAGACTGTTTTGATAGTCTTTTCCAACTTACTTAAAACTTCTTCTGGGGTTCCTTTAGGTGCAACTATAACTCGATATGTTTCTGTAGCCACGTCATAGCCAAGTTCAGAGAGAGTTGGAAGATTAGTTATAGGTTGAATCCTTTCATCTGAAAAAGTTGCTAGAGGTGTAACGCCTTGAGATTCAACTTGAGCCACAAAGTTTTTGTCCATAATTGCTAGATCAACGTGCCCTCCCAAGATTGCTGTAAGTGAATCGTTTCCACTGTTTTGCATCACCGGAGTTGTTTTAATACCAACAGCTTGCTCAAAAAGAGCTAATTCTGCTAAGTGCGTTTTTCCAGAGATTGTTACAGTCAATTTACCAGGATTTTGCTTGGCGTACTTTACAACATCATCAACAGATTTAAAGCCTGTGACTTTATCATTAGCGTATAAAACGTTAGCTGTAGTGTTAATAGCACCTAGATACTCAAAAGAATCATAATCATAACTTACATTGTCGCTAGAAAGTAGAACTAGAATATGATCTAAATTTGATAATGCACCGATTGTGTACCCATCTTTTTTAGAAGCTGCCAATTCAGTTAAACCTACTTGCCCTAGACCTCCACCTTTGTTCACAACAACCATTGATTGCCCAAGTTCTGTTTCCATTGCATTTACTAACAAACGCATCAGAGAATCTGTTCCCCCTCCAGCATTGTATGGAACTATGAATTGGACCCCCCTACTTGGATAGGCTGCATCTTGTTTTTCCCCAGTCCCAGCTGCGCTAATAGTACTAATTAGTACTACGAAATAAGCAAATACAAAAATACTTTTTTTGCTCTCATATTGTCCTCCCATTAAATTAAAACACCTACTGGTGTGATTAAACCTAGGCTAACTTTAAAAACTAGATAACATAAAATGACTAAAAGGGCAGAATAAAGAAGAGCAGTTAAAACACTTCTTCGATTCAGGGTAGCGTACAATAAAGTTCGCAATTTGTAGGTAGATTGAAAAAGGTCATGAGAGCATCCATACTAGTTATTAACGAAAAAAGACTAGGAGGAAAAACATCTCATGACCGAATCTCATACTATCAAAGAATTGCTAGAAAAACTACTGTCTAGTGACAGCGGTGATCCATTACGATCAATTATGCACCTGCTTTTGCAGATGATTATGGAATATGAAGTGGCAAACAAAGTAGGAGCCCAAAAGGGCGAACACACAACAGAGCGATCAACATATCTTAGTGGTACACGTCCTCGGCGTTTTGACACACGCTTAGGTACCATTAATTTGGAGGTGCCAAAGCTACGTAGAGGAGGCTATGTCCCTTCGTTTGTCAAAGAGCATCAAAGAAGTGAACGTGCTCTTATCTCTGTAGTATGTGAAGCATACTCACATGGTGTTTCAACACGAAAAGTAGAGCGTTTAGCCAAGGCTTTAGGCATAGAAAGTTTATCAGCAAGTCAAGTGTCACAGATGACTAAGGAGCTTGATGAAAGAGTAGCAGAATTCCGGGTTCGCAGCCTAGAAAAAGAATACGCTGTGCTTTGGGTTGATGCCCTGTATGAGAAGATTCGAGAGAATGGGCGAGTCCAAAATATGGCAATAATGGTAGTAAAAGGCGTTACAATGCAGGGAACGGCTCAAATTCTTGCAGTAGAGCCAATGTACAATGAATCTGAGGAAACGTATCAAATCCTCTTCAAAGGCCTTAAGAGGCGAGGATTAGAGCAAGTGTGGCTTGTTGTTTCAGACGCACACCAGGGACTTAAGAGTGCAATTGCCAAAGAATTTGTGGGCTCGTGTTGGCAACGCTGTAAAGTACACTTTATGCGCAACATCCTTGCCTATGTTGGCCATCATCATAAGGAAGAGTTTGCTTCAGCTCTTAAACACATTTGGCTCGCCCCAGATGAAGAGAGTGCCAGAGCCTATGCTCGCTCCTTTATGGATCAGTATGAAGATAAGTTCCCCAAGGCAATAAAGTGCCTTGAAGAAGGGTTGGATGATTCGCTGCAGTTTTATCAGTTTTCCAAGATTGACCATCGTAAGATTGCTTCTACGAACACCTTAGAGCGACTGAATCGAGAGATTAGAAGAAGAACCAGGGTTGTTGGAATCTTCCCCAACTCTGACTCATATGTACGATTAGTGAGTTCACTACTTATTGAAATAGATGAAGAATGGCAAACAGGGAGGGCTTACATTAGTGTTCTGGCTTTAACAGAACAGAAGCAAATCATAATGAACAAGGTGGCTTAACTAGTAAAAGCTCTTATGATCAGACTGAAAATTGCGAACACTACTGGACACTAGCACAAGCAATCTACTCAATCACTGATTACTAGATTAAGTTTCGCTTTGATGATGTGTGCTAGGAATTAGGGAAAACCTTTTTTATTTTTATTAAGCGTAAGAGCTACCTCTAACCTACTACTTATATTTACCTTGATTTGCCATAGGGTGTGTGAAACAATTAAGTCATTGAAAATAAAAGAGGTATACAAATGAAAAATAAGGCATTGTTGTTAATTCTCATTCTGGCAGCCTTAGTTTTACTGACCAGTTGTTCGACAACTTCGTCGTATACAACCCGAATCTATCC
>JBBAFS010000077.1:0-7613 GCA_041655255.1 Sphaerochaetaceae bacterium | reverse complement strand
ATATGGAGCAACAAATCCTTCGATAAAGCTCTTTTATGTTCTCTCATCTGCTGAAAATACTTTAAGCGATTATCATGAGACTTTAGCTACTCAATATCGACTATCAGAGGTAATAACAGCATTTAATAAGTATATAAGAGGGGAGAGGTTAAATGGGCGGTTTTGGTCACCTAAGAAAGAGAGTGCCCCTGGATTCTACTTATATACCAATTCTAGTAACACCCATCGCCAATTTAGTGATCAAGCACCTTTAGAGGGCCAATATGCCACCGATCCAATAGCAGGCATGTTAGTTGGGACATTTGCCTCTTTTAAAGGGAACGATGTAGATCAAGAATCTTCATCCTTTACATTTGGATCTTTTCCACAGATGGATGTAGAACTCAATTTTTTCAACTCACTCACTCACACAATGTCATTTTCTTTATTAGAAGAGAATGATGAAGGTCATATCATACAAATGGAATATGAAGGTGACACGTATCTCTTACGTAGCTATACAAAAAATCTATTTCCTGCAAATAAAGAGGGCTTTGTTACCAGTGATACAAAGCAGGACTTTTATCAGATATTAAAAGAAGATGATAATTTATACATCACCATATATGCAGCAATCTTTGGTGGGAAAGGCTCTTTTACTAATATGTATTGGTCACCGCTTAAAGAGGTGGGAAGGTTTACATTGTATTGAGATATATAAATATGTATATAATGTATATTCTGTCAACTAGAAGGGGTTTAGATAATAACAATGATTGATTATACCTTTATAAAAGCAAAGACGTTAGAAGAAGGTTTTAGAAATCTCTATGATATTCTTACAGCTTTGCGTTCAGAAGATGGTTGTCCATGGGATCGAGAACAAACTCCTTTTCAAAGCGCTCAGTCTCTCTTAGAAGAAACATACGAGTATATAGATGCTTATCAAGATAAAGATCTTAGTGGCTGTACAGAAGAAATCGGAGATGTCTTATTAAATGCCTTAATGATTTTAAACATGCACGAAGAGTATAATGACTTTGTACCCATTGATGCACTGAATATGGTATGTGAAAAATTAATCAGAAGACATCCACATGTCTTTTCAGACGTTCACGCACAAAATAGTGCCGAAGTATTAGATATTTGGAATGCAGTAAAAGAAACTGAAGTAGAACGTTCATCATCGAATTCATTTTTTGAGAAAATCCCTAAAGCTCTTCCTACATTAGATAAAGCCTACGAGATTCAAAAGAAGATGCAAAAAGTTGGTTTTGATTGGCCAGATATTGAAGGAGTCTTTTCTAAGGTACTAGAAGAGATTGATGAGTGTCGATTAGTAATTGATGATAAACCATTAGATCTGATACACCTAGAAGAAGAAATTGGAGATTTATTATTCTCTGTCGTCAATATTGCTCGCTTTTATCGACTTAACCCTTCAGTTGCTCTCCATAAAACAAATCAGAAAGTTATGAAACGATTTGAAACGGTGATTGAAAAAGCACATAAAGAGCAAACCGATGTTAACAAAAAGTCTGTCGATCGATTAAATGAGCTATGGGAAGAGTCTAAATAGTTTGTTCTTTGGCTGGATGTCTGAATAGGTGTGATATTTCTTCGGTTGTGAAGCCATTATGTTCCCATCTACGGGTGTGAATAATAATTTCCTGAATGTATAAAAGTAACTTGTCAAGATCTAGTTCAACCTTTTCTGGTATCTCTAAGTCTTCTATGATCCCAAGAATCTCCTCAGTATCGTAATGGTACATCACTAATTCACGCAATGTGAGATATAAGAGGTGTTTTTCATTCTCCATCATATGTTTGGGTAAGAGATTGTGGTGAGTTAACAAAGCAAATAAATCATCATAAGGTTGACGTGGCTCATAAAAGTCGGGATGAGCGTATGCTAAAAAGAGTTCTTTCTCAGGATAATACCGAGGTTTTCCTTTTTGAAGTGTAATTAAAAGAGCCCTACTCTCTTGATCATCGGCAAAATGGGGATGAAAAAGAAAATGTTGCTCTATGAGATATAGAGAGTATGGTTCTTTGGCTAAGGGGTGTAATGTGCTCATTACTTCTGAATAGGTGGTAGGAATAAGGATATAATAATTACACACATCGACAAAATCCTCTACTCGAATAACCCCATAGAGGTGAACTGCTGCCGTAGCCAATTGAGATAATAGATTCTCTCTTGGTGTCAGTTCAAAACTCATACACGCCCCTTTTGGTACATTATTATAAGGGGAATGGATGAGATTATAAAGAGCTAATTTATGCTACAAAACTACCTACAGTATGTGTTTATGGGATTTCTTGTAGAGCATCATCGTATTCGTAATCGTCGATCTCTACTTTATCTACCTCAACAAAAGGAGCTAATGTACTGATCATCTTAACGGGAACATCTCCATTGTTCATCACATAATGGGACTCATCTGGTTCAATATGGATGAAATGGCCAGGGCGTAATTGATATAATTTACCATCAACAACAATGTCGACTATCCCTTCTAAGATGTAGAAGTTCTCCTCCATTTCATTATGAAGGTGAGCTTTAAAATCTTCACCAGGCAAGAACTGAACTATAGCAAAGTTCATTCTAGGCCCTTTCATCAAATATTTAGGTCCACTATCACCAAAGCGATATTCTCTCTCATCTTCATGAAGTATAAACATACATAATCTCCTTTTTTACAATCCAGGTGCTGACCACATATAATTAGTTACTTTTTGATCACTTAAATCTAATTGTGCTTCATAGACTTTTTTCCATCTCTCAAATAGCGTTTGATATGTGTTATGATTTTCTATATTAGGTTGATAGGTTTTCTCAAATCGGACTACTTTACTGACCGCATCATCAAGATCCTTATATATACCTGAGCCAACTCCTGCAAGCATTGCTGTCCCTAATGCAGAGGCCTCTTTTACAACTGGAACTTTTACTGGGATTCCAAGTACATCGGCAAGGATTTGGCTCCATACTCTACTTTTGGATGCTCCTCCACCAAAGACAACCTCTTCTGGTTTTTCTCCGGTAGCTTCATCGACCAACTCAAGGTGTCCTTTAACGACAAAAGCGGTGCTCTCCATGATAGAACGATACATCGAGTATGTATTATATACTTGAGCATCAAAACCAAAATTGGTGAACGTTGGGGCAGCATGTCTCCATGAGATATAGTTCATGATGTTACTGGAGGTAAACACAATCCCATGACTACCAACAGGGACTTTTGCAGCGTGCTCATCAAGAATTTGATAAGGATCTTTTCCCTCTTTCTTCCCTTGTTCAATCTCAGATTGACAAAATGCATCTCTAAACCATCTCATTGCTAATCCAGGCATAAAAGCAATTGCTTCATATTGCCACAACTGAGGATCACCTGCACAATTTACCCGTACGCGATATTTTTCATCAGTGTTAGGAGAGTCAGTATTAAATTCATATTGCCAGAATGATCCTCCAAAGACCGCTGCTTGTTTTGCTTTTGAAACCCCTACTCCTAAACAACCGTTTTGAGCATCTCCTCCACCTGCTATGACCAACGTCCCTTCTAAAAGGCCTGTTTGTTCACTAGCTTCTTTAGTTACCACACCCACTTTTTCTCCACACTCATACACAGGTGGAAATATTCCCTCTTTAATACCAACCTTTTTGGCAATCTCTTGATGCCAGTTTCGAGTTTTGAGGCTTAATAATCCTGTTGTACTTGCATTTGTTGGTTCAGTGGTAAGATTTTTGGTGAGTTTATAAATAAGCCAATCGTTTAACATAGTGACTGTAGCCACTTTCTCATAGAGTTCAGGCATTTTATTTTTAACCCACAAAATGCGCGGAATTGCCCCTAATGCATATGTCTCCCCACTGATGCTATAAATCTCTTTCTCTAATTGTGGGTCTTGGGCAATAAGTTGAGTTACCTCATCACCAGATCGTGCATCGACATTGGCACATGCCCATAATTCGTTACCGTCAATGTCATATAAGACAATTCCTTCTCGCATGCTTGTTGTACTGATTGCTTTGACTTGTTCAGCTTTGACTTTCGTAGATGCGAGAACTCCCTCAATACATTCACTAGCTAACTTCCAGTTGGTGGTCCAATCAAAATCCATACTTTGGGGATAACGAGGATCTTCTGTGTGATACCACTCAATTTGGTGAGAGCCAACTTGATTGCCATCTACATCAAACAAGACAGCACGAATACTACCTGTTCCGCCGTCGATAGCCATCAGGTATATATTACTCATCTTATTCCTCCAATAATAATTTTGCAGTGTTAGTATCAGTAATTAATACATCAAGATATTCACCAATAAGGGTTGCTCTAATTGCTTTCACTTTATTTTTACCCGCAGCAACTCCTACTACATTAGGAAGGGTTTTTAGTGAATGTAGTGGAGTACTAATCAAACGCTCTTCTACAACACTATCAATCAGAGTTCCATCTTTATCAAAGAAGTGGCTAAGAATATCTCCTACCGCTCCTCTCATACGTAAATAAGTCATCTCATTTTTATTTAATGTCCCTGAATAAAATATTGTAGAAGTTTCATGCATCCCACCTATACCTACAACCGAAAGGCAAGAAAGTGGAGCCATTTGAAATACTTGATGAATTGACTCCTCTTTTCTTATGGCTTCTGCCATCTCAGTACTACTTGCTAATAGGGGGGCTGGAATAAGATGAAGGTTCGCATAAAAAGCGTGAGAGCGGTTATCTGGTAGGTAGTACTCTACCCCACCAGTTAAAGAGACACACGATATGGGCTCTTCGGCCATGGTAGCAAGTGAATTTAAGACTTGTCTGGCAGTATCCCCATATCCAATGTTGAGATAATCTCCAGGTTTAATGCGATCGTTTATATATAAAGCGGCAGCTTGAGCAACATTGGCATTGGTTCGATCCTCGGATGGAGGATTGGGAACTACAAACACATCCTTAAGATGGAATTGCTCTTTAAGAGCCTTTTCAATATCGGCATTAAAGTCAGGAGTCTCTCTGAGCTTAAATTGAATAATTCCAGTCTTTCTTGCTAACTCTAAGCCACGAATAACTTTAATACGACTAATAGAGAGCATATCTGCAATATGTTGTTGAGTAAGATTCTCAAAGTAATAATAATAGGCGATTTTGTATAAAAGATGTTGTTCATAATCCATAAAGTAGACGCTCCTTAAGATACATATGTTCTGCTCTCAAACATAAATACATACTTATATAGAACTATACCACCTCGAATTTAGGATGTCAATTCTAATCATAATATTGTAAGTGCATATATGACCAGCAATTAATATATTATCGCTTATGAATAGCAAGTTTTTGTTGACAATTCAAAATAACTCCATATAATTTTAATTAGAGTTATTTTTGTTTTCGATAAAAACATTTGTACGAAGGTTGAACAGAAATGAAAGAAAGATCTGAAAATACCTTATTATCTGTACGTTCTATTACTAAGGCTTTTGGTCTCAACAAGGTATTAAAAGGAATTGATTTAGATTTAGATAAGGGCGATGTCCTAGCACTCATTGGCGGAAATGGTGCTGGTAAATCTACTCTCATGAAAATTATCATGGGGATTTATCACCAGGATGAGGGGGATATTTATATCTCTGGAGATCTTATTAATATGTCCAAACCCTCTGTTGCCCTCTCTCATGCAATCTATTTAGTTCCACAAGAACCGATGCTCTTTCCTAATATGAGTGTGAAAGAGAATGTGATGATGGGCTTTAAAGAGAATCCTCAAAAGTTAGAAAAGCGTCTCGTAGCATTGATGAAACAGCTCAACTGGCAAATTGATATCAGTAGAAAAGCAGATAGCCTCTCTATTGCCGAGCAACAGCTTGTTGAGATTTTACGTGGATTGTTACGTAATGCACGTATTCTCATATTAGATGAGCCGACAAGTTCATTAACATTTAATGAAGTAAAATCTCTTTTCTCTATTATTGAAGAATTTAAAAAGAAAGGGATTGGCATTATCTACATTACCCACCGCCTTAATGAAGTGTTCACTATTGCTAATAGAGTAGCCATCATGAGAGATGGTATTATTACCTTAGAAGGGCCAGTACAACAATTTGATTATGATATGCTTGTTAAGGGTCTTCTTCCCGATGAGGTCACCCAAAAGAGTTTTATTAAAGAGCATGAAAAGCACATTGAATACGACACTCTACAACCTGTACTGCAGGTGAAAGATTTATGTGGAAATGGTTTTCATGACGTAAGTTTTGAAATATATCCAGGAGAAATACTAGGTCTTGCAGGTGTGGTTGGAGCTGGTAGAACCGAATTAGCAACTACTATTTTCGGTAGAGATACCATTAGTCATGGAACCGTTTCTCTCCATGGGAAAGATATTACAGGATGTTCTACTCGGAAAGTGATGGATCAAGGATTGAACTATGTTCCCGAAGACCGTTTCATGCACGGCATTTTCTCTATCTTAGATGTAGGAAGTAACACCACCAGTTCAAAACTAAGAAACATGAGCAAAGTGTTTTTAAAAAAGAGAAAAGAGAGAGATATTGCCCTTCATTATATCGATCTGTTTAGTACCAAAGTAACAGGGACTGATCAACGAATGGGTTCTTTATCTGGTGGTAATCAACAAAAGGTCGTTATTGCACGTGCTTTAGCTACTGAACCGACTGTCTTAATTTTAGATGAGCCAACACGTGGTATTGATGCAGGTGCTCGTGGTGATGTCTATGCCATTATCCAACAATTAAAATCCTTGGGTTTAGCGATCCTATTAATCTCTTCAGATTTTGAGGAAGTGAGTGAACTCAGTGATCGAGCATTATCAATGCACTTAGGGAGAATAAATAGAGAGTTTGCTAAAGGTGAAATTACTCAAGATAATCTGATGGCTGCTGCTTTTGGAGTAACTAATGGGAGGGCGATGAATGCGTAAACGTTTGAACATTCCTAGAGCTACCACGGCAATCATATTTCTCATTCTCATGTATGGTGGTGTTGGTTTATTTAACCCCTCATTTTTGGAAATTAATAATATCTTGTTAAGTTTAAACAGCGGAGTTGTTTACACCGTTGTAGCAATCGGTATCGCCTTTGTCATCATCACAGGCGAAATTGATGTATCAGTTGGAGCTATTTTAGGACTCACCAGTACCATCAGTGGAATTATGGTACGAGATGGACACACTGCCCTAGCCTTCATTGCGCCACTGATTGTTGGAACATTGATCGGTGTGGTGAATGGATTTGGAGTAAATTACTTACAAATCCCCTCAATTATAATGACCTTAGGGACAAACGGTATTGTTCGTGGTCTCATTTATGTCTACACCGAGGGTAAATGGGTAGAGAATCTTCCATTTGCGTTTAAACAGTTATGTCAGATTAAATTCTTAGATACCTTTACGTTCTTTTATTTGTTTGCCTTGTTTCTGATGCTACTCATTTGTATCCTTATGGCCAAAACACGACGAGGGCAATATTTCCGAGCAGTTGGAGATAATCCAGATGGAGCTAACTTATTAGGGATTCCAGTGAAAGGGACTAAAATGGTCGCCTTTATCTTAAGTGGTCTTTTCTCAAGTATTGGTGGAATTATGTATGCGAGTCGAGTTGGCTTTATCA
>JBBAFS010000076.1:0-7683 GCA_041655255.1 Sphaerochaetaceae bacterium | reverse complement strand
ATGGAAAAGGACATGGAGCTGTATGGATACTACAAAAGTAGAGTAGGTGATACAAACACACAAAAGGGAGAGTTCTTTATTGATCTCTCCCTTTGTTATTTCTTGCATGTGCTAGAGCCATTAAAAAGTAGGTGAGTTTAGCAGCAGTATAGTTACAATGATGAAGGTGTGCTATCGGAGCTAACTCTACAATATCAAAACCAATAATCTCTCGCTTTAAAGAGAGGTGTTCTAATAATTGTATAGCTTCCCACCAAAACAATCCTCCAGGATCTGGAGTCCCTGTTGCTGGCATCACTGATGAATCAAAAGCATCGACATCAAATGAGATATACAGTTTAGAGGGAAAATCTTCAGCTAAAGAAACCTCAGTAAAAGAGAGACTACCACTACGCATAGCGTGAATACGTGAAGCATCAAGTGAAGATATTGAGTGTGCTTGACGAACAAGTATCTCCTCTTTGGTAAAGTTACGAACCCCCACTTGAAAGATGGGGATGTTGTGATCTACTGCTCGCTTCATCACACATGCATGACTGTAGGGAGAGTTCTCATATTCATCTCTTAAATCCATATGAGCATCAAATTGAAGAATACCTACCTCTCCTTCTTTATAAAGGTAATCTATTGCTTGTATTGCACTGTTCGTTACGGAGTGCTCTCCTCCTAATAGGACACTGATTGAATTATTCTCCCATGAACTCAGAATTCTTTGTTTCCCCTCTTCAAAAATCTCTGTAAGAGAAGAGGGGGAACAATCAATGGGTTTTTGGGTATGAATCTTTAAGAGTTCTAACTCTTCATACCCCTCTACATCAAGTTCAAGTTGACTAGATGCTTCTATAATTGCCTGTGGTCCATCTTTGGTTCCTGATCCATAAGAGACGCTTTTTTCAAGGGGGAAGGGGATAACAGTAAAATCTGCATCTTTTTGAGACGAGTGCTTAATTTCACTACTGAGAAAGTAATCACTCATGAGAGGCGACTCCTATAATCTTCGTAGCCAAATTCTTTTACTACTTTAATCTTTCCATCTTGTAAGATGGCGATATCTGGGAGATTTACCCCATTAAAGGTTGTTGTTTTTACCATGGTGTAATGGATCATATCTTCAAATATGAGGCGATCTCCTACCTGAAGTGGTGAGTTAAATGAATACTCTCCGACCCAATCTCCTGCTAAGCAACTTGCCCCACCTAAGCGTATGCCCCCTTGAGCAATAGTTGCATCACGTAAGGTGGGAGTGTAAGGCATCTCTAAGGTATCAGGCATATGGGTGGCAAAGGAGGTATCTAACATAGCAGTTTTTACCCCATTATTACTTACGATATCCAAAACAGTCGCCACCAGAACACCAGTTTGCCATACAAAAGCAGCTCCTGGTTCTACGATCAATTCAATGTGGGGATAACGCTCTTTGAATTCACTGAGAGTACGAATAAAGAGTTGTGTATCATATCCCTCTTTTGTTACTAAGTGTCCTCCCCCTAAGTTCAACCATGAAATAGAACTAAGGTGCTCTTTATACAGTGTTTCTATTTGCTTAAGTGTTTGTTGTAACTCAAAAGCTCCATTTTCACACAAGTTGTGTGAGTGTAATCCACTGATACCCTCTGGAAGGGTGGTAAGTTCACTAGAAGGAACTCCTAAGCGAGAGCCCGGGGTACATGGATTATATAAATCAGTCTCTACGGTAGAGTACTCAGGATTAATTCTTAAACCTGCTTGTGTGTGAGTTAATAGACTTCGGTGCATCTCATACTGAGCTACTGAGTTAAATGTCATATGAGTTGCAATTGAGGCAATCTCTTTCACTTCTCTAGGATGGTAAGCAGGAGCATAGGTATGTACTTCATTAAAGTAAGAGGAGGCTAGGCGAGCCTCATTGAGGCTACTAGCAGTCGCTCCTCTCACTACTGAAGAGATATCATCAAACAACGAGAACATCGCAAAGCCTTTTAAGGCCAATAAGAATTGAACGGGTGCATCTTGTTGAAGAGAGTCGATGAGATCTACATTTCGTTTAAACTTATCGTATTCGACAACAAATGCGGGAGTCCTTTCTATTGATCTCAGAATATCACTCATACTTCTCCTAAGAGTTAAAATCTAACTTCCCATCAACAATCACTTCATACGGTAGTCCACCAGGACCTAATAACTCCATAAAGGGATCGGGATCAAATTGTTCCATATTCCACACCCCAGGTTTCTTCCACACATCCGTTGCAATTAAGCGTGCACCAATGGAAGCTGGAACACCTGTGGTGTAACTCACTGCTTGTGCTTGAGTATCTTTATATGCCTCTTGATGGCTACAGTTGTTGTAGATATATAAAGTGCGCTCTTTCCCATCTTTGATTCCACGAATTTGACACCCAATTGAGGTCTCTCCTTCATAGTTCTCTCCTAAAGAAGAGGGTTCAGGAAGCACAGCTTTTAAGAACTGTAGTGGTTGAATCTCAAGGCCTTGGTAGGTAATAGGTTCAATACTGGTCATCCCTACATTCTGAAGGACTTGAAGGTGATTAATGTATTGAGGACTGAAGGTCATCCAAAAGCGAGCTCTTTTGATCGTAGGGAAGTGCTTTACTAAACTTTCAAGTTCTTCATGAAATAAGAGATACGACTCTTTGGGACCAATATTGGGATAATCTACCTCTTGGTGGATTTCTAAGGGATCTGTAGATATCCATTGACCGTTTTCCCAGTAGCGTCCTCTTTGAGTAATTTCACGAATATTGATTTCAGGGTTAAAGTTTGTCGCAAAGGCTTTACCATGACTTCCTGCATTACAATCGACAATATCGAGGTAATGAATCTCATCAAAGTAGTGCTTTGCCGCATAAGCGGTAAAGACATTGGTTACCCCTGGATCAAATCCACTTCCAAGAAGGGCTGTTAGGCCTGCTTCTTTATAACGATCGTCGTATGCCCACTGCCATGAATACTCAAACTCAGCTTTGTCTTTTGGCTCGTAGTTTGCAGTATCGAGGTAGTGAACTCCTGCCTCCAAACACGCATCCATTAAAGGAAGGTCTTGGTAAGGTAAAGCGACATTAATAAGCACGTCGGCTCTAAATGTCTTAAGAAGCTTTACAACTTCAGACACATTATCTGCATCGACAGCGGCAGTTTTTACCGGTACGGGACCACACTCTTTGGCAATAGCATCTGCTTTAGATTTGGTCCTACTGGCTAATAAGATCTCTTCATAAAGATCATCCATGCGGGCACTTTTTTTCGTAACGACATTACCCACTCCACCAGCACCAATAATAACAAGACGTTGTTTTTTCATCTCTGATTAGTCCTCCTGATCAGTTTCATAGTAGGTGTAGCCTCTCAGACCTGCTGAATAAGCACTTATAATTTTACGCCGTTGTACGGCTGTTATTGTACCTTCACTTACGGCCTTTTCGGCTTTAATCCGAATAAGGGCCTCAAGTTGCTTAGGATCATATTCGACATAACTTAACACATCGGCAACTGTATCTCCATCAAGTTCGTTATGTAAAAGGAAGTTTCCATTCTCTGCGCAAGTAACACTAATGACGTTCGTATCACCAAAGAGGTTATGTAAATCTCCTAAGGTCTCTTGATATGCTCCAACTAAAAAGACTCCAATGATGTAATCGGTATCATCTTCTAGTGCGTGGAGGTGAAGATACTCTTCAACCTCATCACGGCCAATGAAGCGATCGATTTTACCTTCACAATCACATGTGATATCACTTAAGGTAGCTCGTCGAGTAGGGCGTTCATTGAGTCGATGAATCGGCATGATGGGAAAGAGTTGATCAATTGCCCACATATCTGGAAGAGATTGGAACACACTAAAGTTTGTATAGTAAATATCACTGAGTTGTTGACTGAGGTTACTTAATTCAGTTGGTATATACTCAAGATCTTTCACCATCTGAGAGATTTCTGATAAAATTGACCAATACAGGTGTTCTGCTGCAGCACGCTGACGCATATTCACCTGACCGTATAAGAATTTCATCCGAATCTCTTCACGATAGTAATTCAAATCGTTAATACACTCTTGAAGGTTTTTCTCACTAAGAGATTTTTTTACCCAAAGAAGATTTTCTAATACAGGTCGTACATCATCAGTAATCTCATGTTCCTCTTCGGGAGGAAATTGATTTACATCTAAGACGTTTGTAAGAAGTACTGAGTAATAGGCGACTAAGGCTCGACCCGATTCACTCATCAGTGTGGGGTGTTCAACCCCTTCACGATCACAAATGGCCATCACCTCTTCTACGACGTCGACACAATACTCTTTCATGGAGTAGTTACGACTATTAGCGCTATTAGAGCGACTTCCATCGTAATCGACTGCTAAACCTCCACCGATGTCTAACAATCCCATAGGAGCTCCCTCTTGTTTGAGTCCTACATAAAAGCGAGCAGCTTCTTGAGCACCGAGACGGATATCTTGAATGTTAGGAATTTGAGAACCGAGGTGGTAGTGTAACAACTGAAGACTATCTAGCATCCCTTCGCCTCTGAGATAATCGACCGTGTTGATGATTTGGGTCGTATTTAACCCAAAGGCACTACGCTCGCCTCCGCTATCGGTCCAATGTCCACTGGCAACAGTGGATGGTTTCATCCTAATACCAATAATAGGGGTAATATCTAAAGCTCGAGCTCGTTCAACAATGATTTCAGCTTCACTAGGCATTTCGATAACTAAGATTGTTTGAATACCAAGCATTAACCCTTTGAGGGCCAAATCGATATACTCTTCATCTTTATACCCGTTACATACCACGTATGCTTCAGGATCATCCATGTAGGCTAAAGCTGCAATGAGTTCAGCTTTACTACCGGTTTCCAGTCCATGGTGGTACTGCTTTCCAAAGTGACAAATCTCTTCGATGACCTGTTGTTGTTGGTTTACCTTAATAGGGTAGACCCCACGATACGACCCTTTGTAGTTTGTCTCTTTCATCGCCTCTAAAAACTGTTCATTAATAAATTGGATACGATCATCTAAGATATTACTAAAACGAAGCAACACGGGCATTTTTAATCCCCGCTCAGTGAGTCCAGTAGCAATCTCCATAAGACTCATACCGCTTTGAGAATATTTACCTTTGAGGCTCACTTTTACTTCACCGTTATCATCAATGGTGAAATAACCGTTTCCCCACTCGTTTATTCTATATAATTCATTGGCATCGGCGATGCTCCAAGTTTTTTGTTCATCCATTCACAACACCCTTCCTTTTTCTTTGGTGAATACTGAATTGACAGTAGCACTACTATACTAAAAACAACGTCTTATGGACAGACAAGATGCCACCTATTGTTCATTGGGGCAACACTCATCACCTAATAAGGTTACAACAAGGAGGAAATTGATACTTAATATATTTCTTTTGCCCTTTTATGTGTTATACTTTGTCAAAATACCTAGACAACAGGTTTTATTTCTAGAAGGTATAATGAGAAATGGAAAAACATGTTTAAAATTCCTCGCTTTCGCTTATTCATCACGTTGTTATTACTAGCTTGTGTACTCATTCCGCTTTCAAGTGCTCAACAACAAGGTGGCAGATCTGCCATCTATTACGATTCAACGGACGTAGCAGCACAAGGCTCTATTGCATTTGCCCGTTATGATAAGTTCTTTAAATACGGTGTAGGGGGAGCCTTACAATCTAACTTTGCCTTTAGAGATGCTCCTAATAACAACCTCTTTTTTTCACTCTTTTATAATTTTGGTTTTCCCAAAGAGGTCCAGTTTCGTAAAGCACAATTCTTTAATACCATAGAGCCATCCTTAGGATACTCCTATCGTATCTCATTAGGAAAGAACTTTGCTTTCATTCCTGAACTTTCAGGAGGAGTGAGCTTACACTTAATTGTTGTTAACCAAAGTCGTGTTCCAGGTGTACCATTTCGCTTTTTCTCTGTTGACCCTCACGTCACATTAACCACCCGCTTCTTATTTGATTTCAATGAGAAAGTGGGAATGTTTATTGCTCCTCAGTTTAACCTCTTTTTAGAGCGTGATTACGAAGAGCCTCAAGGTATTGTCCTTGGAATGCAAGCTCGGGTACAACTTGGAGTTCGCTTCTATGCTTATCAAAAAGATGGACTTTCTAAAAAAGAGAGAGCAAAAGCAGAACTGTTAGCACAACAAGAAGTTCAAGAAGAGACCTTTGTAACACCTCCACCTAAGGAGATTGAACCAAGGAGTCTTGAGTTCACCGCTGAAAGAGATAATGCAGAATCAGTACGTTACCAAGTACGCGGTGAAACAATTCGAGATTGGCAAGCCATTGATCCACCGACTCAAACAGTTACCATTAGTGAATTTGATTCATCGTATGATCTCTTAGTTACTCAACACACTTATAGTGATGAGTCAATGACTCAATACACATACAGCTATAACGAAGATCGTCAATCTTGGGCTCTTATCGATACAACACACTTTGCTGATGAACAAGAAACTGTTGTTGCTTACCAAGAGGAGATAAGAGAAGAAGTCCCAGTTGAAATTACTGCTGAAGAAGAGGTTGTTGTAGAACAAGAGCTTCTTGAAGAGGCTAAAGAAGTCGATCAAATTACTGAAGAAGCTGTTGAGCTTTTAGCGAAAGAAGAGATCGCTGAAGAAGCTACTGAACTTGTAGTGACAGAAGAGATCACTGATGAAGCAACTCCCTTTGTCTTAGACGAAGAGGTTGTAGAATCTGAACCACTGTATTTCACCTTCGATGCTGAAGAAGATGCCGAAGCTCTTCGTTACCAAATCAATGGTGAAAGAGATCAGAACTGGACAGAACTCTCTGCTCGTGAGAAACGTATTAGCTTGAGTTCTTGGGATACTGATTCTGATGTACTCTACTTACAACAATCAGCAGATGGCTCTCATTGGGGTAGTAGCTGGTCATATAAGTACAACAATCAAACTGATGTATGGTCTACTCTTGCTACTGGTACTCTCGGCTTTGCTGTTGTTCAAGAACTTGCGGTAGTTGAAGGGATCCCAGAAGCTGTTGTTTTAGTCGCTGATGATGAACAACAAGAGATGGCTTTAGTTGTCACTGAAGAAGAGGAAGTAGATCTTACTCTCGCTTCTCGTGAAGAGATAGTTGAGCCTGTCTCAGAAGAACGTACTGAAGATATTGAAGAAGTGACTCCTCTCATATTGACTGAAGATGTTGAAGCAACTTCGGATGTGGTTGTCACTCCTCTATTTGTTGCTGGAGATGACGAGAGTGATGATCTGGTGGTAACTCGCCGTGATTATAGAAGTTGCTGTATCTGGTGTTTCTTACTTCTGATCTTCTTACTTCTCTTATTACTCGCCTTATGGCGTCATAGTGAAGAAGATGCCGAAGAAGATGATACTCCGTTAGAGCGAACTCTCCGTTTAGCTCACAGTGCTAAAGAGTTAAGCTTAGATGCTGCCTCCTCACTGAAAAAGAATGTTCCGCTTATACCTCAAAAGTTTGTTGCCTTGATGCACACGCTACGAGATAAAGCTATTGCTCTTTGGCAGTGGGTAAAAACTGAAGCTCCGCAATGGCCTGAAAAGATGAAGAAGATCTTTATCCTCTTTATCGGATGGGTCGTAGCTACTGCTCTTGCTTTCTGGGCTTGGGTACTTACTATTCCGACACTCGTAAATGATGCTTTCACACGCTTTGGTAGATG
>JBBAFS010000075.1:0-7722 GCA_041655255.1 Sphaerochaetaceae bacterium | reverse complement strand
CAAAATTAGCTTTTACAATTCACCCAATACTCGGGAATATTTATTCTCTCCTCATGGCTTTAGCAATGCTTGGGGCTGCTCTTACTGGCATGATGGCAACCACTTACTATATAAAACAAAGATCTGTTCTATTTTCATCCCATTGTAGAATAGCTTCTTTTATATTAGTGCTTATCATATGGATGTTTAGTTTCATTGGATTTGGAAAACTTATTGGTTATATCTACCCTCTTGGAGGATTTTTTGGGATTATATCTATATTTGGAATTACACATAAATTTATTTCATTAAAATGTGAAGCAGAATATTCATCAAAAAAATCTGATATTTAATCTAGTGATATTGAAGCAATAAACATATACAAAAGCTTAGATATATACCCATTGGAGGTTATATGCCTCTAGGCCTAGCTATGCATCACATTCTTCAATACTGGGTATAGTGATTTATATGTATTGAAAGAGTGTTCATAAGCTTGAATAACATCTTTATCTTTAGTTGGATAATAGTAATCTCCATCCATCTTAAGAAATGGAATATTAGGGTCATGTACTGAAGAATAAACACCAGCAGCAATACCACCCAAAAGGGCAGCTCCTAAAGCTGCAGCATCGGGAAAGAGCGTTGTATGATATTCTGCTTGCAGAACATCTGATTTCAATTGGCTCCACAATTTACTTTTTGTCCCGTTTCCTACAGCAAAAATTTGCTTGATGGCATTATGGGTAGGTAACTCTCTTAGCTCCTTTATTTGATGCATAGCATAGGCAGATGCTTCATATACAGATCGTATCAAATCATGTTTATCTGATTGCACTGTTAGTCCATACCAAACACCTTTTGCATGAGGATCCCAAATAGGGCTTCTCTCTCCAGAAAGGTAAGGAAGAAAAATTGTACCGTTTGCTCCAGCGGTGGTTGTAAGTAATACTTGATCGATTGAATCGTAATTAGGATACTCAGTGAATACTTTTCCTAACAACCAGTCAATAGATCCTCCCATCATGGATGTAGCTCCGTGTGCCAACCAAGTATCTGGGAAAATATGACAACGATTCATAAAGGCTTCTTGGAAGATGGGCTCATCTGTAACAAAAGTTAACACTCCTGAGGTTCCAGCAGATTCAAAAGCGTGATTAGTGTTTGTAAAATTGATTGCAAAAGCAGCTGCTGCTGTATCAGCGGAACCAATAGCAACCTTTGTTCCCTCAGGAATGCCAGTCTCTTTAGCTATTTCAGGTAGTATAGTACCCATGCTGCTAAACGGTTGAGCAATAGGTAATAGTTTTTCCCTAGGGACACCCATAAGATCTAACAATTCACTATCCCAATCTTCTGGCTGTGAAAGTTTAAATACTCCACTGTACGATGCTTGGGTAATATCTATTGCAGATTTTCCTGTGAGCTTACCAGCCAGAAAGCTGTTTAACATGCCTATATACTTCGTCTGACTCCACCTTTCTGGCTCGTGCTCTTTTATCCATTTCATGGTACTCGCACTACAGGTTGAATGAGAACAGCGATTACCTATTGTTGAGAAATAATCAATGTCATCTTTAAAATATGACATATAGCGCTCTAGTTGAGTGTGGGATCTGTTGTCTAAATAAAGTATTCCATTACCAATGGAATTAAAGTTTTCATCTAGGCAAACAACAGTTGGGCAAGTTGTAGCTAACCCTATCCCACAAACTACATAGTCGTCTTCTTTTAGGAGCTCTTTTATATGAGATATCATAGTGGTGAAGTAAAAGTTGACATCCACTTCAGCTCTGCCACAAGTAGGAATAATAATATCAACAGGGGAATGTTTTCTTCCAAGAGGCTTCCCTTCCAAAGAGAAAATAGAGACCTTTATCGAGCTAGTTCCTGCATCTATTCCTAATATGACCTTCTGTTTCATCCCTTTATAATTACCTTTATTGCTTCACCTGATTCGGCCTTTTCGAATGCCTCAATAATTGAATCCAATGAATATGTGTGGGTAATGAGTTTTTCTACATCAATTGTTTTTGACTCAATAAGATTCAATGAGGTAATCATATCTCGTCTTTGTAAAGCACTCGCTCCAACAACAGTCAATTCGTTATAGTGGATTAAGTTCCCATCAATTTCAAATTTACTACCGGCTGGAAAACCTGCAAACAAACTTACATGAGCTCCTTTACGACCTAAAGCTAATGCTTCATCCACTAAGGAAGGTATTCCAATAGCAACTATAACAACATCCGCTCCCAAGTCATGAGTGATATCTTTGATAATCACTGATAAAGACTCTTTCGCTGGATCGACAACAATATCTGCTCCAAATTCTAGCGATTGAGTTCTACGTAGCTCATTTGGCTCACTCACTACAACTGTCTTCGCTCCAGCAACTTTTGCAAGCATAATATGCATTAAACCGATAGGTCCTGCTCCAATAACTACAACAGTATCACCAGGGGTTATGTTTAGTTTTCTCTGTCCATTTATGACACACGAAAGGGGTTCGATTAATGCTCCTGCTTCCCAAGAAATAGAATCGGGCATTTTCATAATATTACCACGACTAATAAATTTCCCAGGAACTCTTACATATTCGGCAAAAGCGCCATCATATTCATAACCGATAGCCTCTCTGTTTTCACAAACATTCTCCATATTATTAAGACAGTAATAACAACGCCCACAAGAGAGGACGTTGTTAATACAAATCTTATCTCCAACAGAAAAAGTGTCGACTTTGTTGCCTACTTGGACAACCTCTCCTGAAAATTCGTGACCAATAATAGAAGGATATCGTACTCCTTTGGTTTTGCGGCCTCTATAGATTCTCATATCTGTACCACAGATAGAGGCAGCTTTCATTTTAACTAAAAGGTCTTGCTCTCCTATCGTAGGAGTATCAACCTCCATATATTCCATGTCATTAATTTTCTTTAATACTGCAGCTTTCATACTACTTCCTCTACGTTTATATCCTTCTCAATGTGAGTGTGACACTTTTAATATAAGCAATTGGTTATGCTTTTATATTAGCCTTATACACGTCCATTGCTTTTTCCACACTCACATCATCATGAATTAATGCTTTGAGTGCGATAACTACTGCTGTAGGATACGGATCTTCCCACACACTTCGTCCAAAAGTAACTCCAGCCAGGCCAATATCTAAGGCTTCACGAGTCATGTTCATATAACTCTCTAAATCATTCCCTGCAGCACCGCCAGCAAGACACACCTTTGCAGGACATGATTGAACAACTTTCTCAAATGTTTCGGCTGATCCACTCCATGTAGTTTTAACAATATCAACTCCCAATTCTGCACCTGCTCGAACTGCATAAGCAATTTTATCAGCGTTGGAAGGGTCTTCGACCATTGATCCTTTAGGATAAATATGAGCAATAAGAGGCATACCATATCTATCAGCCTCTTTACTAATCTTCCCTAAATTCGTGAGCTGCTCAGCTTGTTCTGGCCCACCAACGATAACTCCAACGCTAATAGCATCAGCACCAAGAATTAAAGCCTCTTCAACATCTGCTACTGGTGTATCAAAGGAAGGGTGATAAGGAATTGAATAGGAAGTTGCTTTCATAATCAAAGGGATTTTTCCTGCATATGGTGCAAAAAGAGATCTTGCTATACCTTTATGAAGGGTAACCGCATCAGGATAACCTGCGCACACTAGCTTCAGTGTTGTCTTAATATCAACTAGTCCTGGAAGTACTCCACGAGTAATTGGGTGATCCATGGTAATAGCTAAAAGCCTACCAGTTTTTTCATCTAAGAGTCTTGCTAATCTAACGTCTTTGCCTAAACTCATTTTATTCTCCTCATACATTAATATGATTGTGTAGCTAAAAACTAATATTTTTCTTTAATTTAAATTTCGACAATATTAAGCATGGAGTCAATCCAACTTCGATCCCACTTGTCTTGCTTGATGAGCTCTGGAACCAAAGTCTCTTTATATGAGATGTGCTCAACTTCATCGATAATTTCTCTAGCTCTTTGGGGAGTCACAATAACTATACCATCGCTGTCTCCTACTATAAGATCCCCATCACGAACAACAGTTCCTCCAATCTGTACAGGACCATGAATTTCTCCAGGTCCACTTTTATAAGGACCTTGATGTGATATTCCACGTGCAAACACAGGAATAATACTATTCTCTGAAATGTGATAAGAGTCTCTAATTGCCCCATCGACAACGATACCTACTGCTCCTTTGTGTTTAGCATAAAGTGTCATCAATTCACCAAGTATTGAATTAGTAAGATCCCCAGAAGCATCAATAACTAAGACATCTCCAGGTTGAAGAAGTTCAAGAGCTTTGTGCACTATTAAGTTATCACCACTTCTAGTTTTAACCGTGAGTGCTGTTCCACTCATTGACGCCCCTTTCAAAGAGCGTAAACAATTTCCAACAGGAGAAATTCCTACCGCACCACATGTACGCTCTAAGCAATCAGAAATATTAGGTGTAGCAAGAAGTCTGTATCTATCAAGAAGGGGTTGTTCTATCCGTGGTTGTTTTTGGTATAAGCGAAGTGTGTTCATATATCTTTTCTCCTTGAGATGATGTCGTCAATGTGTAATCCAAGAGGTTGCCCAAGTTCTTTTAACATTGTTATCTCAGTTAAAGAAACTGGAAAACCTTCCACTAATCGTTCTTTTTCTAAATTCTCTTCAATCTCGCCAGGAATATAAATATGTTTATAAGATGGAGCGAGCTTTACTCTTTTTAGTTCGCTTATGAAGTCTTCTATATTTCGGATGAATACTTCAATTGGAGTAAATTCATTAATATCCGTAAGCTGAATAAATGCTCCTATGTTTTGTATGTCTTCCATATTTCTGTAAAGATCGGGAATGTTCTTTCCATAGTTACTTTGTGACAAGACTCCTGCTAAAATATCATTCATTAAAGCAATGCCATACCCTTTTGGCCCTGCAAAAGGGAGAACGGATCCTGCTAAAGCAGCCGGAGCATCCGTCGTAGGATATCCTTGAATGTCTATCGCCCAACCTTCTGGAATTGCGGTACCTTCCTTTGCGGCTAGGATAACTTTTCCTCTTGCTACCACACTTGAAGCCATGTCCAAAATTAGCGGGCCATACTTACCAGCAGGGACTCCAAAGCTATATGGGTTGGTTCCCAAAAAAGGTTCAGCTCCTCCATGAGGTGCCATAGTTGGAGGAGCATTCCCATACAAATGACAAGCTAAATTATGTTCAAGAGCCTGTTTTATATAATAAGCTCCTGCTCCATAGTGGTTAGAGTGTGTAATGGAAACAGAGCATACGCCAAAAGATTTTGTTCGCTCTATCCCCATTTCAGTTGCTTTATGAGTTACAACTGCCCCCATTCCATTATCTCCATCAATATGGACAATTGCACCCTTCTCTTTGAGAACTTTTACGTTTGGGGTAGGATTCACCAATTTCTTCTTCAATCTCTCAACGTAAATTCCCATCCGAGTAATGCCGTGAGAGTCGAGACCACGTAAATTTGATGAGACTAAAGAATCAGCAACAATATATCCTTCTTCTTCAGGAACATGATGTTCAACAAATATTGAGGTGCAAAATTTTCTTGCTTTTAGCGGATCTAAAACAAATGTTTCCTGTTGGATACCTTCGCTCATAAACTATCCCTCAGAATCTGTTCTAAATCATCAAGTGTTGTGAGTTTTGGATTTTGGATTAAGTTACCCATCCCCGACTTATAGCCTGATTCTGCGATCTCTCTTAATTGGTCCTCTTTTACTCCATATGATGCTAATGAGGTTGGGCATCCCAAATCATATAGAAATTCAATGACAACTTCGCATCCTAATTCAGCAGCATCTTTAAGTGACAATCCACTTATATCTTCCCCAAACAATTCTGCTAACCGGGCAAACTTTTTATAATTTCCAACACAATTAAAGCGTAACACCGCAGGAAAGATAACAGCTACAGCTTCAGAGTGGGGAATATGTGCTAGGGCCCCTAATGGCATTGCTAAAGCATGGGCAGCTCCCAATCGTGTTGGATTAAATGCCATAGCGGCCATTGTTGATGCTAGTAACATATTTGCTCTAGCACTAAGGACCGTTCCACTAAAAGTAGCCTCTTTAAGATTTTGAGCAATCATCGAAATTGCCCTTTCAGAAAGTGCTTCAGATATAGGTTGGGTTGCCTTGTTTATGTACGACTCTAGAGCATGTGCCAAAGCATCTATTCCGCTCATAGCAGTCACTTTTTGAGGTAACCCAACACTCAGAGTTGGGTCCAATAAAGAAATTGTTGGAACGAGATATTTGCTTCCAACTCCATATTTATCATTTCGGTCTTTTTCTGAGATAACCGCCCAAATTGTAGTTTCAGCTCCAGTTCCAGCAGTTGTAGGGATAGCTATGTAAGGAACCCCTGGGTTTGGGAGTACATTGAGCCCTCTATAATCTCTGATATGTCCGTCATTTTTAACCATGACAGATATACTTTTGGCAGCATCAAGAGAGCTACCTCCGCCAAGAGCAACAACAATATCACATTTCTCTTTAAGAAACATCTCTTTACCGTTCATCACTTCTTCAGCGTCAGGTTCTGCTTTAATTTCAGCAAATAAAACATAAGGTATCTTAGCTTCATCTAAAATAGACGTAATATTAGCTACTAAGCCAGCTTTTACAATCCCTGTATCAGTAACTAGAAGAACTTTGGATCCTTTTAAATCTGCAATTAAAGTTGGAAGTTTCTTGCTGCTGTGTATTCCATATTCAATAGTTGCAGGCATACTATAAGTAAAATCATATGTGTAGTCATTCATTGGCATGGTTTTTCTCTCTCCTATAATTAAATTTTGTTATTACTGGTACATTCGATAAATTGATTTTGTGGTAGTGAAGAAATCTTTAGACGCATCACTAATACCAAAAGCACCTTGTCCTGACATCTTCCATCCACCAAAAGGTACATGACATTCACTGGATGTACCGTGATTTACGTGGACCATACCCGTCTCACTTTGCATGGTAAAGTGATATGCATGGTCTTGGTTGTCAGTAAAAATAGCTGCTGTTAGTCCATAACTCACTTCATTCGATACTGTGAGCGCTTGTTCAAAATCTTCAACAGGAATCAATACTAATACTGGACCAAAAATCTCTTCCATTGCGATAACGCTTCCTGGTTGAACATCAGTAATAATTGTTGGACGAATGTAGTATCCATCTATCTCTGGAAGATCTCCTTCAACTAAAATTCGCCCTAGATTGTCCCTCTTCTGTATTTCGAGGTATTTTTTAACAGTTTCAAATTGCTCTTTACTAGAGAGTGGCCCTAAATTAGTATCAGGATTCAATCCATAACCGACCTTAAGACTTTTCACACATCGTATTAACTCTTTTTCTAAGTCTTTTTGTTGGTCTTTTGTCACAATAATTCGACTTATTGAGGTACAGCGTTGTCCACACGTAGTAAATGCAGCACCAACAATCTCATTAGCTGCAAATTCTAAATCTGAGTATCCTGCCACTACAACAGCATTTTTACCACCCATTTCTAGCTGAACTTTTGCATTACGTTTAGCAGCTGCTTGGTAAATCGTCAGCCCAACTTGAGTCGAGCCTGTAAATGTTATACCTGCTATAGACGGATGATTTGTAATTATATCTCCGATTGATCTTCCAGGTCCTAGAATGAGGTTGAACACGCCTTTGGGAATTCCAACTTCTTCTAAGATTTGGG
>JBBAFS010000074.1:0-7728 GCA_041655255.1 Sphaerochaetaceae bacterium | reverse complement strand
CGCCTTGCTGCACTTGTTCCACCAGAGTATAGGGGGGTTTATGCAAACACCCCCATTGAATTTCATCTCACTAGCGATGATCGCTCGATTGTTTCCAAAGATTAATAGATCCGTCGATGGCATAAAGATCTATTTCGTCTAACTCCTCTTTGGTGAAAGAGAGTTGCTCTAATGCACCCACATTCTCTTTAATTTGCTCTACTGAGGAAGCTCCAACAAGAACACTGGTAACCTCTTTTTTTCTCAACACCCAAGAAAGGGCCATTTGAGCTAACGATTGTCCTCGTCTTTGGGCAATCTCATTAAGGTGTGATACACGAGTGAGTAATTCGGGGGTAATCATCTTTTGTTGTAAGAAGTAGTTTAATTCAGCTCTACTTCCGTGAGGGATGCCGTGAAGGTATTTATCACTAAGAAGTCCTTGAGCTAATGGGCTAAAACAGATACTCCCCACTTCAAGTTTTCCTAGTGTATCTAAAAGATCTTCTTCGACCCATCTATTGAACATCGAATACGAAGGTTGGTGAATTAATAGAGGTACTCCTCTCTTTTTAAGAATCTCATAGGCCTCTTTAGTCTTTTGTGCAGAGTAAGAAGAGATTCCTACATACAACGCTTTACCTTGTTTGTAGGCACTCTCTAAAGCACTCATGGTCTCTTCTAACGGTGTATCGGGATCGTAGCGGTGAGAGTAGAAGATATCGACATACTCTAAGCCCATTCGCTTCAAACTTTGATCAAGTGACGCAGTAAGATATTTTCTACTACCCCACTCTCCATAAGGACCTTCCCACATATCATAACCAGCTTTGGTGGAGATTATCAGTTCATCGCGATACCCTTTGAGTTCATTGTGTAAGATACGTCCAAAGTTAATCTCAGCACTACCTGCTGGAGGACCGTAGTTATTGGCTAAATCAAAATGGGTAATTCCCAAATCAAATGCACTAAAGAGCATCTCTTTCATCTTCTCTAGGGCGACTGTATCTCCAAAATTGTGCCATAACCCTAAACTTACTGCAGGAAGTTTCAATCCACTGTTACCAGTTCTATTGTACTTCATAGTTTTATAACGATTGTTATCTGCTTGATACATATAATGTCTCCTCTTTAGTTCCTACAATACCCCCATTTGCCGTGTGGGGCAAATAGAACATTGTGCTTGAACGTACGCGGTTTCAACCGTACACTAAGTGAAATACATCTACTAGAGGTAGAGAGTTAGATGGTATCAAAAAGGGTAAAATACGGCTTTGGTATTGGTGATCTTGGAGGGAATTTATTCTTTACGATTATTGGATTTTACCTTCTCTATTTTCTTACTGATATGGTCTATTTATCAGCAGCTTTAGCAGGAGCTGCTTTGATGGTTGGTAAAATCTGGGATGCCATCACCGATCCCATTACCGGCTATTACTCAGATCGAACTCGCTCTCGCTGGGGCAGGCGCCGACCATATATGTTTGTTGGTTCTATTATCTCATTTTTCTGTATGGGATGGATGTTTACTAAACCAGCTATTGATACACAGATCCCTCTGTTTATCTATGTCACTTTTATCTACTGTTTACTCAATACCGCCTACACGTTAGTCAATATCCCATATGCAGCACTACTACCTGAATTAACTGACGATTATCATGAACGTACTGTATTAACCGGGTATCGGATGAGCTTTGCTGTTATTGGAACATTCGTTGGAGCTGCTGCGGTGATGCCGTTGGTGGGGCTCTTAGGTTCTTGGTCTTTGATGGGATATGTGATGGGCGCTGTGATGCTCTTTAGCTCTCTTATTACTATCTGGGCTATAAAAGAGCCTTCTCACCTTATGGTCATTGAGCGTAAGAGTTTTATCTTGACCTATAAAGAGGCGTTAAAAAATAGAGTCTTTTTAACAGCCCTCGTTCCATGGACTCTGTTTATTACTGGTGCTTCAATGGTCCAAGGAGCTTTGGTGTACTACTTCACCTATATCTACGGCAATGAGGGGTTGTTTCAATTTGCCTTGGTCTTTTTATTAACTACAAGCTTGTTATGTATTCCTTTATGGGTGTTTGTCTCATCTCGCATTGGAAAAAAGGCAACCTACGCTATTGGTATCACCATCCTCAGTGTTGGGGTGATGGTGTTTTCTTTAGCCGGAGAACTCATTGGACCCACTGGAGCTGTGATTGTGATGGCTTTAAGTGGCGTTGGGTTATCGACTCACTATGTGATGCCTCATGCCATCTTACCCGATATTGTTGAACACGATAGTATCACCTACAACGGAGTACGCCGTGAAGGAGTCTTTTCATCACTGTGGACGTTCTTTAGTAAAATTGGCCAAGCCTTTGCCCTCTTTTTAAATGGGTGGATGTTATCACTTTTTGCCTATAACCCCCAAAGCTTTAACCCAAAGACGGTCATTGCTATTAAATTAATCTGTGGTCCTATTCCGGTGATGTGGTTTCTTATCGGTTTAGCAGTGCTTCACTTCTACCCGATTACTAAAGAGTACTACGAAGAGATGATTGCCCAACGAGGAGAAACTCTTGTCTAAGATCCATGTTGTTGAACCTATTAAACCAGCACGAGGCTTTATTGCTCCCACCTACTCATTATTAGCTCGATTCATTATCCGAAGTTTCGGCTCTTTATATCTTCGCTATGTGGAAGGGATAAAAGCTATTAAGTTTCACAACGAAGATCTTCTTGTAGAGGCATTTATGCAACTACAAAAGGGGCAAACCCCTCTCATTTTAGCGTTTAGACATACAGCAAAAGAAGATGCTCCTTCTTTGATGTGGGCACTACAAAAAGAGCTTTCAAAGAGTGTTCGATCTCTTCCTAAAAAAGAGAGATGTGAAACACATGCCCACTTCTTATACGGTAGTGACGTATTAGAGTGGGCACCTAAAGCTGCCTCTTGGCTCTTTCCCCGCCTAGGAGCAGTTGGTATTCAAAATAGAAGTTCTAATAAACAAGCAATGGATACTATCCGCTCTTTATTATTAGAGAGCCCTTTTCCAATCGCCTTAGCTCCCGAAGGCCAAGTCACCTACCATATGTTTGAATCTCAAGGTATTGCCCATGGAGCCTCTTCAATTGCTTATTATGCCCTAGAGCAACACAAAGATGTCACTATCATCCCCATTGCTATGGGCTATCTCTCCCAAAAAGGGGAAAAGCTCAGATTACAAGAGTTACTGCAGATGTGGGAAAAGCTAACTGGGGAGGTGATACAACACAAAGGGACAAAAGGGTTATTAGAAGTAACCGATGTGACATTCTCTTTAGTAGAAAAACACCTTCATCTGTTTCATCCCGATAAAAACCTTATAGATCGACGTGATGCAATATGTGAAACACTCCTACATCGGAGTGAACAGTTATTACATCTATCACACGAAGGGACTTTTTTAGATCGACTGTTTGCTATTCGTTACAGTGCATTAGATATTCAACGACCCCGATCCTATCACAAAAAAAGCCTTCATTCTGTTGAACACGCACTGATGAACGTTCGTGCTTTAGAAGCACACACTGCTCTCTATTACAGTCAAATTGTCGATGTATTAGAATATGTTGACCCTTCGTATATCGAACAAAAAGAGAGCGTTATTCGCCAAGTCGAATATATGCTTAACATCTTAGATATTCTTAACCGCCTTCAAGGGGGGAACATAGACAGCCGCTACAGTTTTAACGATAAAACAGCCCATATCTATATTGGATCACCCATCACCTTACAAGGTGCAAAAACCTCCCCTCCTAAAAAGAGAAAACAGCAGATTATTGAGATTACCGACCTTCTTCACAATGCCTTACAAACGAGTAGTTCACTCCTAGAACCTTTGCTTGACAATTAGTGCTACTTTTACGACCTTTGATATATCAGTTAATTAGGATATTGAGGTCTCCTCAATGCATAACATATTAAATGTTCCGTTGCGTACGGGATGAAAGTGTTTCCTGCTACGCACCTAGGAGGGAACAGATGAGTAAACACAAGTTTTATCACGACCCCGACCCACAAGAGACACAAGAGTGGCTCGACTCACTCGAGGGCGTTATTAAACATGAGGGGCCAGAGAAGGCCAATCACCTACTAATAGAATTAACAAGCAGTGCCCGCAATCAAGGGGTACGTACAAGCCCAGGGGTTATTAGCCCCTACGTTAATACGGTTATTAACGATGAAGAGGCAACATCTATTCCAGCCGATGATTCACTTGTTGCAAAAAACGTCAGTGCATATGTTCGATGGAATGCGATGGCCATGGTCGCCAAAGCCAACCGAGACTTTCCTGGTATTGGTGGACACATTGCAAGTTTTGTCTCCTATTCAGCTATTTACGAAGTTGGCTTTAACTGGTTTTTCAAAGGACCTGATGCACAATACGGACCAGATTTGGTTTTCTTTCAGGGACACTCTGCCCCTGGAACCTACGCTCGAGCCTTTGTAGAAGGGCGCTTAAGTGAAGATCAATTAAACCACTTTAGAAGAGAAGTTGGTGGTAAAGGCCTCTCTTCTTACCCCCACCCCTACTTGATGGGAGATTTTTGGCAATTCCCAACTGTCTCTATGGGTCTGGGACCTATGATGGCAATTTACCAAGCACGGTTTATGAAGTACCTAGAAGCCCGAGGTCTTAAAGAGGTTGGAGATCGAAAGGTGTGGGTCTTTATGGGAGATGGAGAGTCGGATGAACCAGAATCCTTAGGAGCAATTTCACTCGCCTCTCGAGAGAATTTAGATAACCTCATTGTTGTAGTAAACTGTAACTTACAACGCCTCGATGGACCTGTTCGTGGAAATAGTAAAATTATCCAAGAACTTGAAGGGAGATTCAGAGGTGCAGGTTGGAACGTTATTAAAATTATTTGGGGAACTGAGTGGGACTCCATTTTAGAACGTGATACCAAAGGAATCTTATTAAAGAAACTTGGTACTATGGTCGACGGAGAGTTTCAAACCATTCAAGCTCGTGGTCCTCAATACCTCAGAGAACACCTCTTTGGTGACGACCCCTATCTTCAAAGCTTAATTTCCGATAAAACAGATCAAGATTTATGGCAGCTCACTCGTGGAGGACATGACCCCCGTAAGATTTATAAAGCATTCCATTCGGCAACCAACCATAAAGGGGAACCAACAGTTATCCTCTTTAAGACAGTAAAAGGATACGGCATGGGAAGCGGAGAAGCTTCCATGGGAGCTCATAATGTAAAAGAGATGAATAAAGAGTCTTTATTAGCATTTAAAGAGCGCTTTCATATCCCTATTGCCGATGACCAATTAGAGTCTCTCCCTTTTATTAAACCAGATCCTAATAGCCCAGAGGCCGAATTCTTAGAACGAAGACGACGGATTATGGGAGGACCTGTCCCCTTTAGAAGCCATGATGCACCAAAGTTAAAAATTCCATCACTAGATGATTTTAAAGAGTTTTTAGCCTCTTCAAATAAGAGAGAGATCTCTACCACCATGGCATATGTGAGAATGCTCACGAAGTTAGTGAAAGATAAAGAGATTGGGAAACGAATTGTCCCCATTGTCCCCGATGAGGCGAGAACCTTTGGTATGGAGGGGCTATTTAGACAACTTGGAATCTACTCTCCAACTGGACAGTTGTATGAACCACAAGATTCAGAATCATTGATGTGGTATCACGAAGAACTCGATGGACAAATTCTTGAAGAGGGAATTACTGAAGCTGGAGCAGTCTCATCATGGATTGCAGCTGGAACATCCTATTCAACAAATGGTGTTCCAATGATTCCGTTTTACACCTTCTACTCAATGTTTGGTTTCCAAAGAGTGGGGGACTTCATATGGGCCGCAGGAGACAGCCATGTAAAAGGATTCTTAATGGGTGGTACTGCTGGACGAACTACACTCAATGGAGAGGGTCTACAACACGAAGATGGACACGGCCTGATGCTTGCATCGACATTCCCAACTGCTGTGAGTTACGATCCCACCTTCAGTTATGAGTTGGCAATCATCATCCAAGATGGATTAAAGAGAATGTATCAAAATAATGAAGATATCTTTTATTACATCACACTGATGAATGAGAACTACGAACACCCTGAGATGCCCAAAGGGGTCGAAAAAGGGATTCGCCAAGGAGCATACCTCTATAGAAGTGCTAAAAAAGGAGCTGATCTCACTGTCCAGTTAATGGGTAGTGGAACAATCTTACGAGAAGTGATTGCCGCTGCTGATATCTTAAAAGACTCCTATGGGGTCGATTCTGATATCTGGTCAATTTTGGGAGTGAATCAACTTCATCGTGACGGTATTGAAGCTGAACGATATAACTTACTTAACCCTGAAGAGGAAGAGAGAGTTCCCTATTTAACTTCAATCATGAAAGGTCATGAGGGACCGGTAGTCATAAGCACCGACTACATTCGTAGCTACCCAGAACAAATTAGACGCTTAATTCCAAATAAACATATCACAGTGTTAGGAACCGATGGATATGGTCGATCAGATACTCGAGAAGCGTTAAGAAACTTCTTTGAAATCGATCGTTATCACATTGTCGTTAGCGCTCTACAAGGTTTAGCTAAAGAGGGGAAAGTTGATAAAAAAGTCGTCTCTGAAGCTATTAAGACATTTAAGCTCGATAGCGATGCTCCGAGCCCACTATTACATTAGGAGATAAAGAGTATGGCAGTAAAACAAATACTTGTTCCTGATATAGGAGACTTTTCTGATGTCGCTATCATTGAAGTCTATGTGAGCGAAGGGGCAACTGTTGAAGTCGATGACTCAATCATTGCACTCGAGAGTGCAAAGGCTGTCACCGACATCCCAAGCCCCTATGCAGGGACTATAACAAAGATTCACGTAAAAGCTGGAGATTCAGCAAATACTGGAACTCTTTTAGCAGATATTGAAGTTGCTGAAAAAGAGGTTGAAAAAGAGGCTGAAGTAGAGAAAGAAAAAGAAGTTGAACCGGTAAAAGAAGAGCCCACTTTCACACCTCCTTTGGTACAAAAAGAGGAAGTAGTTGCTCAGCCACCTGTAGTACAAACCAGTAGTACCGACACAACAGTGTATCACGCCTCCCCTTCGGTAAGACAATATGCCAGAGAGTTAGGTGTTGAATTACACCAAGTGGTAGGAACAGGCCCTCACTTAAGGATTCAACGAACTGATATTCAAGATTTTGTGAAACAGGTCGTTACTGGTGGAGTCTCTGGTGCTCTTTCTCAAGAAAAACCATTAGAAGATTTCTCAGTGTATGGAGAGTTCGAAATACAAGAGTTAACACGAATTCAAAAAATTAGTGGTCCCCACCTTCAACGAGGGTGGCAAAACATCCCACTGGTAACTCAATACGATGAAGCAGATATCACCTCCTTAGAGATGTATCGTCAACAAATTAAAGGAGAGTTAGCACAACAGGGAATAAGGGTGAGTATTCTCCCATTCATTGTAAAAGCTGTCACTAAAGCTCTTAAGCAATTCCCCGCTTTAAATGCTTCGTATGATCCTATAAACAAAAACTTAGTGCTTAAAAAATATTATAATATCGGCATTGCAGTGGATACACCCCAAGGGTTGGTCGTCCCTGTAGTAAAGAATGCTGATCAAAAAGGGATTAAAGAGATCGCCAATGAATTAGCTGCTATAAGTGAACGAGCACGAGAAGGGAGACTCACCCCTTCCGATATCAGTGGCTCATCCTTTAGTATCTCTTCATTAGGTGGCATTGGAGGAACTAGTTT
>JBBAFS010000073.1:0-7925 GCA_041655255.1 Sphaerochaetaceae bacterium | reverse complement strand
GATATATACGCTGATTTTGGTCTCTCTGTTAATGTCTGTTTCCACAGCCTTACTTGGACCGCTTACGTTTTATGGATTTTTGGTGGCAACGATGACCTATCAATTAGTGCCCACCTTTGATCATCGGTACATCTTCCCGATGTCTGTGGTCCTTAGGTTTCTTGTAATCACCGGGTCTTACTTCTTTATGTACCATGTGTTTAGGGCCCAAGGGGTTGTCTCTATCATTATCGAATTGTTCGGAGGAATTATCTTCCTTGTCGTATTATTAAGGAAGGGAACACTATGATTAGCGTACTTAATGCCAAAAAGGCATACACTGAAAAAGTTAAAATCGGGCCACTCAGTGCCCAGATTCCTAAAGCGGGGATCACCTCCCTCATCGGTCCTAACGGTGCGGGTAAATCTACGATGCTTTTGATGATCGGGCGACTTTTAGATATTGATGAGGGGCAAATTGATGTTGCTAAGATGAACATTTGCTCAGCGAACTCAGAAAGTTTAGCCCGAATACTGACGAAAGAGGATGAGAAAATCATCTCCAAGTACATCGATCTTTTGGGACTCAAAGAGTTGGAAAACCGCTATTTAGAAGAGCTTTCAGGCGGTCAGCGTCAACGTGCCTATGTGGCGATGGTGCTAAGCCAAGAGACAGAGTATGTGCTTCTTGATGAACCACTGAACAATCTTGATGTTGCCCGCTCGGTACAGATGATGGAGCATTTACGTTGTGTGGCCGATGAGTTTGGGAAAACAATTTTAACAGTGATGCATGATATCAACTTTGCAACTAAATATTCCAATCGAATCTACGCGATGAAAGAGGGGAAAATTGCTGCTTCTGGGTCAGTAGAGCAGATTATGAACTCAAAGCTCTTAACGACTATCTTTGAAACTAAGATTGAAATCATACACGGTCCCCACGGCCCGATTGCCGTGTATTAAAGCACCTCTGGCATCTCGTCTTTTATTGTTCTTTCACCTGTCGTTTGAGTGTGAGAGATAGATGCTACCTCTCACCTTACTGTCACCCTTTTACAACGATGTTGGCAAGTTTATCAGGAACAACAATTGTTTTGATAATGTGTTTGTTATCAGTCCACTCTTTGATGCGCTCATGACTCATCGCTAAATCTAACAACGTCTCTTTATCGAGTCCTTTGGCAATGGTCATTTTAGCTCTTAGTTTTCCGTTAACTTGAACAATAAACTCAATTTCATCATCGATGGTTAAACTCTCATCATAAGTAGGCCACGTTTGATCACTCACAGATGGTGAGTGTCCTGCTTTCTCCCACAGCTCTTCAGCGATATGAGGAACATACGGAGCTACACAGATAATGAAAGGTTCCCAAATTGAACGTGGAAGTGTATCTATTTTATACAACTCATTGACCATAATCATCATTTGACTAATTGCAGTATTAAAATCGAGGTTGTCTGTATCATGAGTAATCTTTTTAATACTCTTATGAAGTGTCTTCATTACATGTAAAGGAGCTTCTTCATCCACAAGAGGGCGCTCCGATAATCTCCATAAACGCTCTAAGAATCGATATACCCCCGATATTCCAGTGGTAGACCACGGTTTTGAGACCTCTAAAGGTCCCATAAACATTTCGTACATTCTCATCGCATCTGCGCCGTACTCAGCAATAATCTCATCGGGATTGATGACATTCTTTAAGCTTTTTGACATTTTAGCGACAACACGATCTAATGGAACTTGTGTCCCTTTTTCAACAAAGGTATCGACATCGACTTCTTCAACCATATCGGATGGAACAAGAGATTTGTCGGGTCGTTGGAAAGCGAACGAGGTTATCATCCCTTGGTTTACCAATCGGGTGAACGGCTCTTTGTCTTTCACAATACCCATATCGTATAATACTTTGTGCCAGAATCGGGCATACAAGAGGTGTAACACAGCGTGTTCGGCCCCTCCAACATATAAGTCGACTGGCATCCAATAATCGATAGCTTCTTGAGAAGCTAAAGCTTCTTCGTTATGTGGATCGAGATAGCGGAGGTAGTACCAACACGAACCAGCCCACTGGGGCATGGTGTTTGTCTCACGCTTTGCCGGTTTGTTACATACAGGACAAGTGGTGTTTACCCATTCGCTAATATTTGCTAAAGGACTTTCGCCTGTTCCTGTTGGTTCATAACTTTTCACATCAGGAAGGGTGAGAGGAAGTTGATCTTCACTGATAGGGACAGTCCCACAATCAGGACAGTGGACCAATGGGATGGGCTCTCCCCAATACCGTTGGCGACTGAAAATCCAATCTCGTAACTTGTAGTTTGTCGTCTTTTTTCCTACCGAGTTCTCTTCAAGCCACAGATTCATTGTTTCAATGGCATCTTCTTTATTCAATCCATCTATAAAACCACTGTTGATATGAATTCCATCTTCTACCCATGCTTGAGTTTGAACATCGACTTCACTTTTAAGTACTTCAATAATTGGGAGGCCAAACTTTTTTGCAAACTCCCAGTCTCGTGTGTCGTGAGCAGGAACCGCCATAATAGCACCAGTTCCATAGGAGATTAAGACATAATCGGCAACCCAGATGGGGATCTTTTTATTATTGACTGGGTTTATAGCATAACTACCACTAAATACTCCAGTTTTCTCTTTAGATAACTCGGTTCGCTCTAAATCACTTTTGTGAGAAGCTTCTTCGACATATGCAGTGACTGCCTCTTTTTGATCCGCAGTAGTGAGTTGGTCAACATAGGGGTGCTCAGGAGAGACTACCATATATGTTGCACCAAAGAGGGTGTCACTTCGAGTTGTATATACTTCTAATGTTATATCGCTATTTTCCACAGGGAAGATGACAGTAGCCCCTTCGCTTCGACCAATCCAGTTACTCTGCATCGCTTTAATCGAATCAGACCAATCTAAGAGGGAAAGATCTTCTAATAAGCGATCGGCATAATCGGTAATGCGTAAAATCCACTGTCTAATATTTCTTCGAGTTACGAGAGAGCCACATCGTTCACACTTCCCCTCTTTTACCTCTTCATTTGCTAAGCCGGTCAGGCAGTGGGGACACCAGTTAATAGGGGTGTCAGCTTCATACGCTAACCCTTTTTTAAAGAGCTGCAAAAAGATCCATTGTGTCCATCGATAATATTCGGGAGTATGGGTGGAGACTTCTCGATTCCAATCGTAGCTAAAGCCGAGTCTTTTAATCTGTTTTTTAAAGTTCTCAATATTCTTTTCAGTCGTTGCTTTTGGGTGAGTTCCAGTTCGAATAGCGTAGTTTTCTGCTGGAAGACCAAAAGAGTCAAATCCCATAGGGTGGAGTACATTATATCCGTTCATCCTCAAAAACCGACAATAGATATCGGTTGCGGTATACCCTTCTGGGTGACCAACGTGTAAACCTTCCCCCGAAGGATAAGGAAACATATCTAACACATACTTTCTCTTTTCTTGAGGAAAAGAGGGGTCTTCATGTACGGCGAAGCTGTCGTGTTTTTCCCAATAAGCTTGCCATTTTGTCTCAATGTCGTTAAATGGATAGGTACTCATGAGCGCATCATACATTTCCTATCGAAAGGGTGTCAATGCAGCTCCTCTTTCTCAACCGGAGAAAGAGTTAACCGAACCGACTCAACTCGCTTACCCTTCATTGAGACAATGGAAAAAGTTCCAAAAGAGAGAGAGAGGGTCTCCCCGATAGTGGGAATAGAGCCCAACTCTTCAATAAGGTAGGCGGCAAGGGTTCGAGAGAGCTCTTGAGACTCAATAACTAAGTCGAGCTCATCTTTGACTTGTTGCATCGTCGTATCGGCTTTAATAATGAAAGAGCCATCCCCCTCAGCTCTTATCCTATGATAATCGCCACTCTCATGCTCATCATAAATTTCACCAAAGAGCTGTTCAACAACATCCTCCATGGTAACTACTCCCGATAAACCCCCATACTCATCAAGAACAACAGCGATTTGGAGTTTCTCTTGTTGAAAGAGGGTGAACATCGCATCGAGTTTGCGTGTCTCTGAGACAAAGATGGGGGGGTGAAGAAGTAGATCAAGAGTTTGCTCTGTCTCCCCTTTTACCTTAGCTTCAAGAAGATCTCTGAGTAGAAGGATTCCAACAATATTTTCACCACTCTCATGATAGACAGGAATGCGAGAGTAGCCACTGGCAACAATGGAGGGGAAGGCCTCTTTTAGGGTCAAAGTGTCTGAGAGGCTGAAAACTTCGGTTCTGTGAGTCATTACCGATTTGACAGGAGCCTCCCTAAAATGGAGAACTCTTTGAACCAAACTGGTTTCGTGTTCATCAACAATCCCCTCATCCTCGGCAACATCGACAACGTGCATCAACCCCTCAAAAGAGATGGTGTTGCTCCTCTCTTTTGAAAATAGGTGGGTAATTCGAGAGCTTAGGTATAAAATCACTCTGATTAAGGGATAGATAAGGGTGAGAAACCCCCTAATTGGGTAGGCAACAAACCTTACCAAGGTGGTGTTGTGATTTATTGCTAAGTGTTTGGGAGTTATCTCCCCAAACACTAAGATAATAAAGGTTAGAACTCCGGTTGCAATCCCAATTGCCCCACTTCCCCATAAACGGATAGTAAATGTGGTTGTTAAAGCAGAGGCACTAAGATTGACAATATTGTTTCCAATCAGAATCCCTGTTAACAGAGTATCAGAATTTTTTGCAAGAGTTGCGGCTAGTTTGCCCCCTCTTTTGCCCTCCGATTCCAACATCTTTATCTGCAGAAAAGAGAGACTGGTAAAGGCGGTCTCAGAGGCGCTGAAAAAGGCTGAAAGAACGAGTAAAAGGATAATGACTATAAGGTGGAGACTCACATCACTTCTCCAAATATTGCTAATCCAAGTAATGGGTTTTCCATAGGGATATAATATACACAACACACTTCTCTAATGCAAGGTAGCAAAAAGACATAGGCTTAATAGAGTGGCAGTGGGAGATACACTTTCCAAGCAGAGCTAAACTGTTTATAATGGGGCCAATGGCAAAGAAGAAACCCCCTACAGGCTCAGCAGCTTATGATGAGAGCAAAATTCAAACCCTCAGTGCACTTGAGCACATTCGCTTACGTCCAGGGATGTATATTGGACGGCTTAGTGACGGCTCCCACTTTGAAGATGGTATTTATGTTCTGTTAAAAGAGATTATCGATAACAGTATCGATGAATTCATCATGAACCATGGAACAAGGATTGTCATTGCAATCGATGAAAACAAAGTCTCTGTGCGTGATTATGGCCGAGGGATTCCTTTGGGAAAGGTTGTCCAATGTGTATCGGTAATTAATACCGGAGGGAAATTCAACGACGATGTGTTTCAGTTCTCTGTTGGCCTTAATGGAGTGGGAACTAAAGCGGTCAATGCGCTCTCTTCCTATTTTAGAGTTGCCTCGTTTAGAGATGGGAAAAAAAGTGAAGCAATCTTCCAACAAGGGGAGATTGTTGATCAAAAAGGGGGCAAAACTAGTGAGCGAGACGGAACGCTCATCGAATTTATCCCCGATGCCGACTCCTCCATCTTTGGAGAGTATGCTTTTCGCGATGAATTTATTGAAGAGCGGTTATGGAACTATGCCTATTTGAATACAGGACTCACTTTAGAGTATAACGGTAAAACATTTCATAGTCGTAAAGGCCTTTTAGATCTTCTTGATAAACAAGTTGGTGGAGAGGCTTTGTATAGTACGATTCATGCTCGGAAAGAGAAATTAGAATTTGCCTTTACCCATACCCAAAATTATGGAGAGAGTTATTTCTCGTACGTCAATGGTCAACATACCAGTGATGGGGGAACCCACCTCTCTGCTTTTAAAGAGGGGATTTTAAAAGGGATTAACGAGTTTTATAAAAAGTCGTATGCAGCTCCCGATATCCGTGAGGGGTTAGTAGGGGCCATTTCCATTAAGCTCCAAGACCCCATATTCGAAAGTCAAACAAAAAACAAACTCGGGAATACTGATGTCCGTACGTGGATTAGTAACGAAGTAAAAGAGCAGATTATCGACTTTTTAATGAAAAACCCCGATGAAGCGACTAAAGTATCGGAGAAGATTGCTAATAACGAAAAACTTCGAAAAGAGCTTGCTGCTGTAAAAGGGGCTGCTCGAGAAGCTGCAAGAAAAGTCTCACTCAATATTCCTAAGTTAAAAGATTGTAAATATCACTTAAACCAACACAAACAAAAAGGGGAAGAGTCGATGATCTTCCTCACCGAAGGAGATTCTGCCTCGGGTTCTCTTGTGAGTGTTCGTGATGTACAAACCCAGGCAATATTTAGCTTACGCGGAAAAGTATTAAACGTCTTTAATAAAAAGAAAACTGAAATTTATAAAAATGAAGAACTCTATAACCTGATGATTGCTCTAGGCTTAGAAAATGGCATTGAGGGACTACGCTACGGAAAAGTGATTATTGCAACCGATGCCGATACCGATGGATATCATATTAGAAACCTCTTGATGACCTATTTTCTCACCTACTTTGAAGAACTAGCACTCTCAGGACGCCTCTTTATTTTAGAGACTCCTTTATTTAGAGTACGAAACAAGAAAAAAACCATCTATTGTTTTAACGAAGCTCAACGTGATGAAGCGGTTTTAGAGATTACACATGCTGAAGTAACCCGTTTTAAAGGCTTGGGAGAGATCAACCCATCTGAGTTTAAACAATTTATTGGAGAGAACATGCGATTAATCCCCGTCTCAATTTTCTCATCTAAAGATATGCACAAAACAATGAAATTCTACATGGGGGATAATACTCCCGAGCGGAGAGAATTCATCATGGAGAATCTCGTTTAATGGCACACGCTGAATCTGTATTTAAAGAGAATTTTTTAGAATATGCTTCATACGTCATCAAAGATCGGGCGATTCCCCATATTGATGATGGATTTAAGCCGGTACAACGGAGAATTATCCACACTCTTTTTGAGATGGATGATGGAAAATTCCACAAAGTGGCTAACGTAGTTGGCCACTCAATGCGGTATCACCCCCACGGGGATGCCTCCATTGGGGATGCGCTGGTGAATCTGGCAAACATGGAATTGTTTATCGATCGCCAAGGGAACTTTGGAAACAACATCACAGGCGACCCCGCAGCTGCCCCTCGATACATTGAGTGTAGAATTCTCCCATTTGCTAAAAAAGTATTATACAACCCTGAACTTACACAGTATGTCGACTCCTACGATGGGAGAAATAAAGAACCTGTCACCTTTCCTGCAAAATTACCTGTAGTCCTTGTTCAAGGAACAGAAGGGATTGCCGTTGGAATGTCGACTCGGATTTTACCTCACAACCTCTTTGAAGTGATGGATGCCGTTGCAGCTTCACTCAAAGGGGATAAAGTTGAACTCTATCCCGACTTTGCTACTGGCGGATTAATAGATGTCTCTCAATATGAGGATGGGAAAGGGAAGGTCCTCATTCGGGCTCAACTCGACACTAAAGATCCCAAAAGAATTGTCATTACTGAACTTCCATATGGTGTGACAACTGAGAGGATGATTAAATCTCTTGAGGATGCGACTCGTAAAGGGAAGTTGAAAATTGCATCAATTAATGATTTTACGGCTGAACAAGCACACATCGAGATTACCTTAGCTCGGAACACCTACTCAGATGAGGTAGTCGATGCTCTGTACGGATTTACCCTGTGTGAACAGTCGATTACGGTCAACCCTTTGATTATTAACGATGGGCTTCCTCAAGTTATGAGTGTTAGTGAAATGATAGCTCACCACTCCCAACAACTCGTTTCAGTATTACGACAAGAGTTAGAGGTAGAAAAAGGGCATCTTTATGATCGTCTTCATGCACGAACACTTGAACGAATATTTGTTGAACAAAGAATTTATAAAAGGATAGAAAATAAGAGAAGCGAAAAAGAGGTATACAATGCCG
>JBBAFS010000072.1:0-7937 GCA_041655255.1 Sphaerochaetaceae bacterium | reverse complement strand
AAAAGGAAGGACATTACATAGAGGGTTTCTATGGTTATCACAAAAAATAATATTAATCTTTCTTTCTTGTAGCTGTGCAATGAGCATAGCCGTGAGCGATACAGCAGTCGACTCGACTATAAGTGTATGAATCTCACTGAGATGTATTCTCAGTACTTCCGTATCTCTCACAACAAGATAATTCATCTTGTATTCAAGCTTTGCTCGTTTCGAAACAACTACAATGCGCCAACTCATAGGTCATCTACTTTGATAGTTTTTGAAAATACTCCTGTTGGTGAATAATGAATAAGAAAGGTATTCTCATCTAAAACTGAAGCATACTTAATAGATCCTACACTTGCCCCACCACCAAGAAGTTTTAGATTTGCAGTGACTGAACTACAGGAAAATAAGTTAATTAATTGAAGGATTACTGCACCTTGCTCTGTTAAATCTAGTTCTGCAAATTCTTCTCGTTTTGATTCTAAAAATCCAGCCTGATTCGCAGGCCTTCTTCTAAAAATGGTATCCCTCTCCTTGGCAAGAAGAACCTCATACATTTCGATATTTTTATCCAACGAAACTGAAAAACTCTCAGCTATTTCCCTGAAATCCTGATTTGTGTTACTTGAAGATTGTCTCTGCTTTTGTATAAAAGAAACAAATTTTTCAGTTTGAACAATATAGTCATAATCGCTCTCATCTAGAATAAGCTGAATATTATTTCTTCCAAAAACCTGTGGCTCGGTCATACCACTTAATCTTATCTCGTAGCCTTTTGTTCTAATTGCTTCAAATACAAGAATCTTTGGCATAACGATTCTTGGATCTAAAAGATTAAAAGATTCTACGCAATATCTTATTAAAGCGTTGTGGTCTGTAGTGAATTTTTCAGCGTACATAATTGGAATAGCTACAATTCTTTTTAGTCTTTTATTTTTCTTTGTATATTCAACAATTGAGAAGTAAGCCGTTGAAGGAGCCTCATACCCTCCGTATTTAGCAGTGTCATGAAAGTTTGCTGGAGAACCTTTTAATGGAATTAGTCCATTTTTGGCACGAATAGGTTGTAAGTTAAACAACTCTCCTGTCTTCTCAACTACCTGTCGAGTTACAAGAACTCTGGGATTTTTCAGTGTTTTTCTCACTGTAAGAATGGTTCCACTCTCACGTTTATCCTGCTTGCTTTTTCCCTTGTTGTTGCTGTAATTATCATCCTTTACCCACGCAACTAAACCATTTCTTTCAACAGTATTTTCAAACAGTTTACTTGGATTAAAACGGAAATTTTTCCCTCTCCATTGTCTTACAAAATTTAGTGGAGATTCTGTATATTGAGTGTGGTAGGTGTTACCTACTACAATATTGAGATATGCATCATGTGCATGGTGATGATCATTTACCAATCTTGACTTCTTTAATTCAAAGTCATTTCTAAACTCAACGACATTTCTTGCTTTGACATACGTAATCAACTGGTCGTCGCCAAATATTTGCTTCAAAATATTGGCAATATGCTTAGAGCTTTGGCGAGTTTCTACTATTTGGCGATTAATAAATGCCGCTAACTCCTCTTCATTCAATTCAGTTGATCTAGTGAGACGATAATATTTCTCTTTAGAAATAAGTCCTTTTGAGACTAGTACTCCCCAAAAGCCTCCCATTTTAGCACGCAACTCATATGGCAAAGGATACTGATCTCCTTTTTTGCCGTTACATGTTTTATGAACGAGAACTCTATTATCAAGAGAATCATCCTTAATAAGTGATTGAGGGTAAATATGGTCAATATCGTAATCCCCCATCCGTTGTAAATTGATAGATTCACCACAATATGGGCATTTTCCTAATTGAGTATAATAAAAATAGAGTTCATCTCTTCTTAATTGAGCTGGAGATTTCTCCTCCAAAGAGGCAATCAAACCTTTGTTGAAATCTAAATCATTTTTACAAGACTCATACAGCTTCTGTAGGCTCTCTTTTCTGCTTGTAGTCCTCTTTTTGATTCCCTCCTCTCTGGCCATTTCTATAAATATACGTTTTGGTGCTTTTCCTTGAATCTTACGTAACTCTTTCACGACAAGGAGCGTTTGCCAGATTTGACGTTTAACAGGAGGTGATACAGGAAGTGGTTTTACCAAAGACTCGTAGGAGAATGCTTTATCAGAAATACTTTCACGATTAATCTCCTGAATTTGTGACAAATATGTAAATCGATCACTTAAGAGTTCCATTAGATTATTATTGGAATCCCACATTGCTTTAATAATTGATTTAGCTTCTCCGGTAGTAGGGTCCTCGTCGTAAATCTCTGTTAAAAGTGCTTTTGATAACCTTCCCCACCCTTTGTACGAACGTACAATTTTTAAAATCTCTTTTATCTGTTGAGCGGTTAATTTATTTCCTAACTCTGCACTTATTTTCTCTTCAAGAATTTTGGCATCATCGACGTAGAAAGCTTTCCACTCAATAATATCTTCAACTTCTTTTTCTGTAAGAATACCCGGCTTAAGAAATGGTTCATAAAAGTCGATGTGACTTTTTAAAGAGCTGGTAAATGTGATATCCACGCCAGTTACATGCTCTTTGTCTGTTTTATTGATAATGTTGTTAACTACAAGGTAGTTTTTAAGCATTGCTAGAGTTATCGTCTTTCTTCCTGAGTCCAAAAACAATTCTTGGTAAATTTGCTTTTTAAGATCAACAGGTATAAGCTCTCCGTGTATTTTCACATTATTTAGTTCATTGAGAACCATATATTTTGTATAAAGAAGCGAATTCTTAGGCAATACAGACTCTGAGTAGAGGTATGTGCAACTATTAGTCATTCGATTAATAAAGTTTTCAGCTGATGCGTGCTGATCGACAACCCTCTCCCAGTTCCATGGTAATATCCTTGTATTCTCCTCCCCTTTTTGCCTTACCATCCACGCAAATCCTTCCATGCCCTCCTCTTCCATGTGATACGTATTTAATGGTCCTACATAGTAGGGAACACGAAAACTCATCATACTAAGAATTTTTTCTGTAGGTGTGTACCCATCCTCGTCTGGAATTGATAGAAAAGGATGATGTTGGTTTGCATTATCTAATATGGTTTTTAGCTCTGTTTTATGAAGTTGGGTTGGAATAGTTCTATTGTCTCTGATGCGTTGTTTAGGCAGTGCCTCCTTCAATGATAATCGTTCTTTCATGTTAGAGAGAGAACTATCATCGTCATTCACAACATGTTTCAAAAGATTTTCAAAATATTTATTTACTTCTTCTTGGCTACATTTTGATTTGTGTTTTACATCTACTTTGATACCATGTTGTGTCCCAGAACCAACATAGTGTGCATAGTTATGTGTCTTAGAGGGATCTTTGAATGCTTCATTATAAGAAGAGGGAATATAAGTTTTGACAAGTTGTTTTAACGTACGTAAATCTTCTTTATGCTCATCATATGAGCTAATTTTTGCATCACTTATATAATTCTTCCCTTTAAGGATATCGGAAAGGAGTGTCCAGTTGTAAATTGCCTCAAAAGCTTCAATTAATTGAAACTCTTCAGGATCTAGTAACGCCTCAACATTATCTTTATGTTCTTCGTAGTTATCTTTTCTGAGCTCAATTTTATTATAATCGCTCTCTTTATAGGACTCATTCTCAAATAATACTGAAAGGGTAAATGGAGAGCCGGTAAGTGCTTTTATAATCTCTGATTTTAATGTATTAGGAGATGTCTCTATCTCTTCTTCTCCAGCATAAGAGAGGGTAAGAATCTCACTTAACCCTCTTCTCTTAACTGTCTGCTTTTTTTCTTTTAATATCTTTCCAATCTCTTCATTACTTACATTATTAAAACTCATATGGTAATTCATAAGATCAAAGAGATAATTTTTAACATCTTCTAAGGCAGAATCTAATGAATCAGAAGTGTTTAGAGTCTCTCCTGGGAATAGAAAGTGGCCTCTATTTTTTAAGATATGATGTATCGCTAAGTAGACTAATCTCACATCACTTGATGTCTCCTTTTCATAAAGAAGGTGGCTTCTTAAATGAAAAAACGTTGGAAAATCTTTATGTAGATGAGCATCTCCATATGTAGGATCATTAAAAAGAGTTGCTATGGAATCATGTGATTTGTCCTCTTTGTGGTACGCACTCTCTTTCATGCGAGTAAAGAATTGAGGGTCAGTCTCATTAATCTTCTGCTCAAAGATGGTTTTAAGTAATTGCAATCGTTGAAGCTTTCTTTGATGACGCCTTCGAGCAGATCTATGCAATCTTCGATCAGCAGCTGTTTCTGCTGCATCAAATAACCTTGCTCCCCAAAGCTCCTTCTTATTTGCTTTGAGCAACTCATAATCTGTGTCTGTTACCGCCCAGCCCACTGAATTAGTACCGATATCAAGTCCTAAGTAATAATCCGAAACCTCTCTCTTTTGATGTGACATGTTGACAAACCCCCTCAACTAGCTTATGTTGAAGCCAACACCTAGTGTTCAAATAAAAATTTATTCAAACCGTCCATAAGGACCACGCGCTGTGCGTACAAGGAGCTTGCCTCGGTAAGCTCTTTTTTTATGCCCCAGCTCATCTTCACTGAGAACACACCTCAAAACATTGGTTTAATAGTACCATACAAAACTCAACTCTACCCTGAGAAAATAATTATCAGATTCCTTTTGATATCATTTTGTTTTTTGAATTGGTTAATTTATGTTTCTTTGAAGACACATACATATACCAATTTTCCTTTTCCATATTGACTTCAATAGGTGAGAAGTATACTATCAGTAGCGTGCTCATTGGAGCACAACACTATATCTTGTGTGAAAAAAGGGAAGTTGGGTGAAAAGCCCACGCGGTCCCGCCGCTGTAAAAGGGAGTTTGTAACACATGCCACTGGAACTGAAGTTCTGGGAAGGAGTTACAAACGATGATCTTGAGCCAGAAGACCTTGTTCACACGCACACGTTGTCACGGAGCATGACTTAACGTGCAATTTTTTTGCACAATCAAGATGTCTCCGTGTAAGGAGGAGACATGGTCAAAGTCATTAAAAGAGATTCACAAGTGGTTTTTTGCGAGGTACAAAAAATCATCACCGCAATGAGTAAAGCTTCTTGGGCAAGTGGAGAAGCAGTCGACGCCCCACAATTAGCGTATCGAGTATACGATAAATTTGAAGGGACAAAAACAATAGATGTAGAAACAATTCAAGATCTAGTAGAAGAGACCCTTATTGAAGCAAATCACCCCAAAACGGCAAAAGCTTACATTTTATACCGTAAAGAGCGAGAGCGCATTCGTGAGGGACAAGCACTTATTAAGGCTACCCAAAAACTTTTTAACTCCTATTTAGAAGATCAGACTTGGAGAGTCAAAGAGAATGCCAATACACGCAAATCGGTAAATGGCATGAACAACTATATTCGTGAACGACTGACCGAACAATATTGGCTCAATGATGTCTACCCTGCTTCAATTAAAGAGGCTCATGAAGAGGGTAAACTCCACCTTCATGATTTAGGGTTCTTTGGCCCCTATTGCTGTGGGTGGGATTTACAACAACTTCTTATGATGGGTTTTGGAGGAGTTGAGGGGAAAGTTGGAAGTAGTCCTGCAAAACATCTACGCTCATTTTTAGGACAAGTAGTAAATGCGACATTCACTTTCCAAGGCGAAAGTGCAGGAGCGCAAGCGTGGTCCTCATTTGATACCTATTGTGCCCCGTTTGTCCGTTATGACAACCTCTCATTCAAAGAGGTGAAACAAATTATTCAAGAGTTCATCTTTAATTTAAACGTCCCCACTAGAGTTGGCTTTCAGTGCCCCTTTTCCAATCTCACATTCGATATTAACGTTCCTAACACCCTGAAGGACCAAGCTGTTATTATCGGCGGAGTAGCTCAAAGTGAAACATATAAAGAGTTCCAAAACGAGATGGATATGATTAACAACGCATTTTGTGAAGTGATGGTTGAAGGAGATGCTTCAGGACGTGTGTTCACCTTCCCTATCCCTACCTACAATGTGACTAAAGATTTCCCATGGGAGAGTGAAGTGGTCAATAACATCTTTTCGATGACTGCGAAATATGGGATTCCCTACTTCTCAAATTATATCTCAAGTGATCTCTCTCCCGAGGATGCCTTATCGATGTGTTGTCGCCTCAGATTAGATACCTCTGAGTTACGTAAAAGAGGTGGAGGACTGTTTGGCTCTAACCCCCTTACAGGCTCAATTGGAGTAGTGACACTGAATCTTAGTCGCCTCGCTTATGAAAGCAGTGATGAAACTTCATTTTTCGACTCCTTAACAAAGATGGCCCACCTTGCTAAAGAGTCTTTACAAATTAAACGTAACCTCATTGAGGGAGAGACTGAACGTGGGATGTACCCTTTTAGTAAAGTGTACTTACATGGAGTCAAACAAAGCCAAGGAGCTTATTGGGCAAACCACTTTAGTACTATTGGCGTCATTGGTATGCACGAAGCTTCTTTAAACCTCTTTGGATTAGATGCACCTTTAGAGAGTGAGCAAGGCCAGGCATTTGCCCTTAAAACGTTAGAATTCTTACGCACATTAATTCAAGGGTTCCAAAAAGAGACAGGAATGTTTTACAACCTTGAAGCAACTCCAGCCGAAGGAGCCTCGTACCGTCTTGCCAATTTAGATAAATCACACCACCCCGAAATCATCACCAGTGGAGAGTATGAGCACTATTACACCAATAGTTCTCAACTCCCTGTCGATTATTCTAAAGATATTTTTGAGGTGTTAGATAAACAAGATAAACTCCAAGCCCAATACACAGGGGGAACAGTGCTTCATCTCTATTTGGGACAAAAGATCGATGACCCCGCTTTAGCAAAAACTCTTGTGAAGAGGGTCTTTAGTAACTACAGCCTCCCATATATCTCTCTTACTCCAACATTTTCAACATGTAAGGACCATGGTTATATCACCGGAGAAGAGCCAAAGTGTCCTACCTGTGGCAATGCGACTGAGATGTGGACTCGTGTGGTGGGCTATCTAAGACCTATTGGAGATTTCCATCCAGGGAAACAAGAAGAACATAGACAAAGAGTCTATTACGAAGCCAAAGCGATATGATTATTGGAGGCATTGAGGGGTCGTCGTTTGTCGACTACCCCTCTCATATAAGTACAGTTTTTTTCTTACGGATGTGTAACTTTGATTGTTTTTATTGTCACAATCGACCTTTGTTATCACAAGGGGAAGCTGTTCTCTCATTAGATGAGGTAGACTCTTTTTTGAGAAAAAGAGTTCACCTTATCGATGCAGTGGTCATCAGCGGCGGAGAGCCAACACTTCACAAAGAGATGTTTACCCTCTTTGAAATAGCTACAGCTCTCTCATTAAAAACAAAACTCGACACCAATGGTTCTCACCCTGAGGTGATTCACTCACTGTTAGATCGTAAGATTGTTGATTATGTTGCACTAGATATAAAAGCTCCAAAACATTCATACCAGAATTTTGCCCGCTACGATGGAGAACTTATCTATGAAACGCTCTATTCTTTAGATCAACGTTATACTCATAAAGGCGATTTCACCTACGAGATACGAACGACTGTGGCACCTTCTTTAACGCAAGAAGACCTATTTGAGATAACTACATCAATCCCTGTGGCACCTTTGTGGAGCTTACAAACATATCGTGTTCCTGAAGTGTATCGCAAAGAGGATGAACTACTCATACAAGCTCATGCTCTTAAAAAAGAAGAGATTGATCAAATCTCAACTCATCTTAAAGAGATTCAACCGAATATCAGGGTGCTGTAGAAGAGAGTGGTAACCTTTAGACCACCTCTACTGTCGCTTCCATAGTAACTTCTGTTTTCATAGAGTGGGAGATAAGACAATGACGTTTAGAACTCTCTAATAGTTTCATTGCTTTTTCCCTCTCTTGTTCGGAAGAGACTGTCACAGTCGGTTTTA
>JBBAFS010000071.1:0-8383 GCA_041655255.1 Sphaerochaetaceae bacterium | reverse complement strand
TGCATGAGTTGGAGTGAAGTCTTTACTGGAGAGCCCATAGCGTCCACCAATAACGGTGATATCACTTCGGCCCATTAGGTTAAGAGCTGAAACAACGTCCAAATAGAGAGGCTCACCAATTGAACCAGGCTCTTTTGTTCGGTCTAAAACGGCAATTTTTTTCACACTTGCAGGAATAGCATCAACAAAGTGTTTTGCGCTAAAGGGTCTGTACAGTCTTACTTTAAGAACACCAACTTTCTCACCTTGTTTGTTCAAGTAGTCAGTTACCCACTCAAATGTATCAAGAGCGCTTCCCATTGCAATGACAATACGATCTGCATCGGGAGCTCCAACGTAGTCAAATAAGTGGTATTGACGACCGGTGAGTTTTGCAACTTTGTCCATATACTCTTGGACAATCTCAGGAACTGCATCGTAATACTTATTGACGGTCTCTCTTCCTTGGAAGTAGACGTCTTCGTTTTGTGCAGCAACTTTGAGCATCGGTTTTTCAGGTCGTTGTGCTCGGTTTCTAAAACGCTCGATATACTCAGGCTCTAATAAAGAGGCCATCTCTTCCATTGAGATATCTTTTACTTTTTGAATCTCATGGCTTGTTCTAAATCCATCAAAGAATGAGAGGAAAGGAACTTGGCTTTTAAGGGTTGCAAGGTGTGCAACTAATGCTAAATCCATGGTCTCTTGAATCGATGTAGCAGCCGTCATGGCAAAGCCTGTGTTTCTACAACTCATTACATCAGAGTGGTCACCGAATATTGAGAGTGATTGTGCTGCTAGTGAACGAGCGGAGACGTGAAACACTGTAGGAATCATCTCTCCTGCGATCTTATGCATGTTGGGAATCATTAAAAGTAATCCCTGACTAGCGGTAAATGTCGTGGTCAATGCTCCTGCAGCTAATGAACCGTGAACTGCTCCAGCAGCGCCAGCCTCTGATTGCATTTCCATGATGTCGACACGTTCGCCAAACAGGTTGGTTCTACCTGTACTAGCCCATGAATCGGCGTACTCACCCATTGGGGATGAGGGGGTAATCGGATAAATAGCAGCAACATCACTAAACGCATACGCTACGTGAGCGGCCGCCGTGTTTCCGTCGATAGTAACCATATTCTTGTTACTCATTTTGACTCTCCATTGTAAATATATTTGAATGTGAACTCGTAGTAGATCACAACCATTTGCACACAAAAAGGCTCCGTGTTTTAGGTCGGAGTCTTATGCTTTACTATACAGCAAAATTATGTCGGTTGCAACCAAAGACTTAGGGTAGAGATGGGAAATAATTCCCCATCTCACCTTTTTCTTAGCATTCACTATGTCCGCAGGAGAAGCATTTTTTACACCCTTCAATTAACATAAAAGTGACATTTCCACATACCGGACACATGTCGGCTGAAACTGTACTTTTTACTTCAGGGAGAATTTCTAAGTCGGGTTGTTTTAATAGGACTTCATCGTCCTCTTCATCGGGAAGTTGAGGATATTCAACTCCATTTGCTTCGATTCCAAGGTGCTCTTCTAACACTTGAGCTACAGCATCAGGAAGACTCATCACTCGATTCTTCCCAAAGCCCATAGGGCGACCACTTCCAATGCCACGAAGTTGTGCAATAACAGTTTGAGCTCTTTGTCGTGGAGTAAGTGGAGAGGGAGAGCGAAGAATGAGACTAATAAGACGACCAAGTCCTTCGGCATCGGCTGAGACGTCACTTCCTACTTTAGCGACGTTGATAAACACTTCAAACGGTTCGCCGTAAGGGCCCCCATCACTGTTCACTGTGATATATGCTGTTCCGATAGGAGTTGCTTTACGATAGGTAGTTCCGTGTAAGACAGTAGAGCGAACTCGAGCTTTAGGCTCTTCAGGGACAAAAAGAGTTTCGTCTTCATCAGTCTCTTTTTTAGCAATTAAGACTTGAGAATCTCTTGAGCCATCACGGTAGGTTGTTCCACCCTTACATCCAAGGTCATACAGTAGCTCATAGAGTTTTCCTGTTTGTTCCACCGTATACTCATTGGGAGTGTTTCCTGTTTTAGAAATACTGGAGTCGACCCATCTTTGAATGGCTGCTTGAACATGTACGTGTCCTTCAGGAGCAAGGTCCATGGCAGTGACAAAGTAATCGGGTTTCTCTTTCCCTGGGTTTTGTTGTACCCACTGATCATAAACTGCAACTCGTTCAATATTTGAGCCCATTCGTCCAACTCGTTCCCACTCCCAAAAATAGTAAGGTTCAATACCAGTGCTTGTCCCTACCATAGTTCCTGTTGTCCCGGTCGGAGCTTGAGTGAGGAGTGTGACGTTACGAATCCCCTTCTCTCGGATCAAAGAGCGGACCTCTTCGGGCATCTCTAACATAAAACCGCTATTTAAGAACTTCTTGGCATCAAATAAAGAGAAAGAGCCTTTCTCTTCTGCAATCAAAGCACTTGCGGTGTACGCTTCGACACTAATAAACTTATATAGTTCATCGATAAATGTTAAAGACTTCTCACTTCCGTATGCTAATTCCATCTTGATAAGCATATCGGCAAGACCCATGGTTCCAAGCCCTACTCTTCTTTCAGCTTGTTGAAGTTCTTTGTTTTCATTATAGAAGTAAGGGGTATCATCAATGACGTTGTCTAAGAATCGAATTGAAGCTCGCACTGTACGACCAAGATCATCCCACAGAACTTTCTTGTCTTTCACGAATTGAGATAAATTGATAGACCCTAAGTTACACACTCCCCAAGGAGGAAGACCTTGTTCTCCACAAGGGTTTGTACACTGAATGGTTGTGTAGTAGTAACTGTTCGCCATTTTATTGTATTGGTCGATGAAAAAGACCCCAGGTTCTGCACTGAACCAGGCACTTTCAACAATGGCATTCCAGATCTCTTTAGCAGAGTGGCGTTGGTACTCAATAACTTTTTTGCCAAGAGATTGCCATTTTTCGAGGTTTCCGTCCCACAACTCATTGTAATCGGGATCTGAAGTATCTGGGAAATAGGTGACCCACTCTTTATCTGCTCGGACGGCTTCCATAAAGGCATCTGAAACACCAACACTAATATTTGCATTGGTGATTTTATCCATATCACGTTTACTATTAATAAAATCGAGGATATCGGGGTGCCAAACATTGAGCACTAACATTAATGCTCCACGGCGAGAACCACCTTGTTCAATCAAACCGGTGACAAAGCTAAACAATCCTCCCCACGATACTGAACCACTGGAGCGCCCATTTACCCCTTTCACATAGGCGTGTCGAGGTCGTAATGAAGAGAGGTTAATTCCAACACCTCCACCACGGCTCATGATTTCAGTCATGTGCCCTAAGCTCGTAATAATACCACCGCGGCTATCTTTTGGTGATGGGATAACATAACAGTTAAAATAGGTGAGATTTTGATCGGTTCCTGCCCCAGCAAGGATTCTTCCCCCAGGGACAAATTTCCAATCTTCTAAAATCCAATTAAACTCTTTTTCCCACTCTTTTTGTTTAGCAGGTTTCTCTTGAGCTGCGATTCCTTTTGCTACACGGTTTAACATCTGAGAAGGATCGGTCTCAATTGGTTTATCCACCCCTTCACGAGTAGATTCAATAAGCGAACCATCTTCTAAGGTGACGGTAATGTCATCTTTGTCGAGACGGGTAATGTTTCCGATTTCTCTTTGACCAGTTTCAATATTACTTACGACGACAACAAGGTCGCCAACTTGTAAGGTATCTTTTTTTGCATCTTTTTGGGCATAGCGATCCAAAAATATTTTACGCCCTAATGGAGAGAGCGCATTTTTTGTTGTACTCACAGCACAATACCCCCACATATAGTGTTACCCGCTTACGCGGGCCCTACAAACAATAACATATATATATACTCAGCACAATACAGAAACACCAATAGGTGGTGTATTCTTTTTTAGACACCACTATATATAGTGTATATATATAACTTTGATGGTAATGTAATATGAGAGGAGATTTAGTGTTTTTCCCCTATATCTTGTGATACTGCAAGTAATAGTTTTACCAATTGCTCGTAATCATACAGTGTAATCATACTGTTATGACTATGGGCATATCGGACAGGAACTCCTACCACAACGGTGGGAATCCCCCCTTCACTGAGGGCGATTTCCATAGCATCAGTTCCTCCGCCTGAGCGGATTGCTTCTTGAATAGAGATGCCGTGTGTTTCAGCACTATGACGAATACAATCTAACAAAAAAGGATTACCAATATGGGTGGGATCAAAAATACGCACATGTGCCCCTTTGCCTAATTTGGTTTGACTGATATGTGCTCTATGTGGCATATCATCAGCTGGAGCCCCTTCAACTACAAAGGCATAATCACTTTTAATTGATCGAGCAAGCACCTTTGCTCCTCGTGTGCCAACCTCTTCTTGGACAGTAAAAGCAAAAATCATCGTGCTTAAGGGCTTGTTTTTTGCCATTTGATGTGCAACTTCAATCAATGCAGCTACCCCAACTCGATCATCAAACGCTTTTGAGGTGAGCGTGTTTGTCCTCTTTTGATGCATCCAGTGGGTGTAAGGGACTGCCACATCTCCGATTTTGATACCAAAGTCGTTGATACTCTGCTCTTTGGAGCGAGAGCCGATATCTATAAAAAGAGAATCAATTTCTGGAATTTCAGCCTTTGCCCCTTTGGGAAGAAAATGGGGAGGAAGTTGTCCAATGACCCCCTTTATAAGAGAGCCAGAACTGGTGTTAATCAAGAGAGTCGAAGATGAGAGAGTAAGAGGGTTCCACCCTCCAATGGGGACAAATGAGAGAAATCCATCTTCTAAGATGTTGTTTATCATAAACCCAATTTCATCTTGATGGGCTGCGAACAGTAGAGTCGGAGCTTGTGGATTACTTCCTGTTATTGTACAGGTAATATTACCAATGCGATCGACTTTAATTTCACCAACTCCGTTGAGATGGGTGAGGATAATCTCTCTTATGTCATCTTCATATCCGCTAGGACCGAAAGCCAAAGAGAGCTCTTCTAACAACTGTAATGATGTGTTCATAATCATAATATACGAAGAAGACCGCCTCTTACACAAGAGACGGCCTTGATACATAACCTACCCTTTCAGGGATGGAATTTAATTAATAACCGAGTTGAATCATTGCATCGGCAACTTTCTTAAAGCCGGCAATATTCGCCCCTTTCACATAGTTGATATATCCATCACTTTGTTTGCCTTCACGAATACAAGCTTCATGAATGTCTTTCATAATAACGTGAAGTTTTTCATCAACTTCTTCTGCTTGCCATCCAAGTTTGAGTGCGTTTTGGCTCATCTCTAAACCACTGACTGCAACTCCACCGGCATTAGCTGCTTTTCCAGGTGCAAAGCGAACTTTATTCTTGATGAAGAAGTTCATTGCTTCTGCAGTACAACCCATGTTGGAAGTTTCAATAACGTATTTGACACCGTTCTTTAAGAGAGCTTGTGCATCATCTAAGTTAAGTTCATTTTGAATTGCACAGGGGAATGCCATATCTACTGGAACTTCCCAAGGCTTTTTATTAGCAACGAATTTTGCACCAAATTTTTGAGCATAAGGGGCAACTACGTCGTTATTAGAGGCTCTAAGTTGTACCATGTAGTCCCATTTCTCTGGAGTATTGATTCCATTCTCATCAAGAATGTATCCGTCTGGACCACTGATTGTAACAACTTTAGCTCCAAGTTCAGAAGCTTTCATGACTGCTCCCCAAGCAACGTTACCGAAACCGGAGATAGCAACTCTTTTACCTTTGAGTGTATCGCCATATGCTTTTGCCATCTCTTCAGCAAAGTACATTGTGCCAAAACCTGTAGCTTCTGGACGTAAGATTGATCCGCCCCAGAGTCTCCCTTTTCCGGTAAGAACACCTGTGTTCTCATCTCTGAGTCGTTTGTATTGACCATACATATAACCAATTTCACGAGCACCAACACCAATGTCTCCTGCAGGAACGTCAGTCTCTGGACCGATATACTTTTGTAATTCAGTCATGTAAGAGCGACAGAATCGAAGAATTTCGTTGTCAGACTTTCCTCTTGGATTAAAGTCGGCTCCACCTTTTCCACCACCCATAGGGAGTGTGGTAAGGCTGTTTTTGAATGTTTGTTCAAAAGCTAAGAACTTGAGGCTTCCGAGTGTTACACTTGGGTGGAATCTGATTCCCCCTTTGTAAGGCCCTAATGTGTTATTAAATTGTACACGGTAACCACGGTTTACTTGTACATTTCCGTGATCGTCTTCCCACTCAACTTTGAATGTGAATACGCGATCTGGTTCGGTAATTCTTTCAAGGATATTCCCGTTTACGTAGGTTGGGTTATCGTTTACAACGTCAATAATAGACTCAATAACCTCGGTTGCAGCCTGAATAAACTCGGGCTCCCCTGGATTTCGGCGTTCTAGTTCGGCCATGAAATCTTCTAATTTATACATAATTTCCCCCTTTTAATATAAACAGATAACTTGTGTGTCAATTGAGTTTGCACCACATTATTGTAAACCCGTTCAATTCACCTGTCAATTAAAAAATCAACGGTTTCATTAATTATAAGCGAGTTAATTTCTAAATACAGTAGATTGTTTGATAAACTTTTATCTTATGAGAAATAATTTAAAGAAAATATATATTTACCTCGTGTGAGAACCAGCGACACTATTGAAATAATCCCACACTGGATCACGAGGTGGTGGAGCTATCACCGTAATCTCTTTTTGTTGCACTGGATGGAGAAAAGAGACCATTCGAGCATGAAGATGAATTCCTTGATCTTCATTTGCCCTTTTAAACCCATACTTAACATCTCCTTTGATGTGAGATCCTACAGCAGCGAGTTGTGCACGTATTTGGTGGTGGCGACCTGTGTGAAGTTCTACTTCCAAAAGAAAGTAGTTTTGTGAGGCAGCAACAACGGTATAAGAGAGACGCCCCTCTTTAGACCCCTTCTTAGGAGATGCAAAGGCAGTCGACTTGTTTTTTTGACCATTACGGACAAGGTGGTGAACCACTACTCCTTCTGGGCATTGAGGCAAAGCATCCACTACTGCCCAGTAGGTCTTTTTTACTTGTTGAGCTTTACTAAAAAGGGCATTCATTCGACTCAGTGCTTTCTCTGTTTTTGCGTAGATAACAATTCCACTGGTGGGTCGATCGAGGCGATGTATCACCCCGAGGTAGACATTTCCAGGTTTATTGTATTTTTGTTTGAGATACTCTTTAAGATTATCGACAAGGGTACGATCCCCGCTTTGATCACCTTGGGTGAGTTCTCCAACTTCTTTGTTGATTATAATAAGGTGGTTATCTTCATATAACACCCTTTTTGCGAGACTACTCATCATCTACCTCATCATCAAATGGGTCGATTCCTTTAAAGAGCGAAAGCTCCTCTTTTTCGGCATCTCGAGGATCTTGTTCTCTTTTAATGCGGATAGTTTGTGCCTCTTTTGTACTGAGACGTACCCCTTGAGCTCGAACCCCTTTGATAAGGAAGCGGGAGAAATAGGTTCGATCTTCTAAGTTTTTGTACCCTTTCCCTTTTTTATAGGAGATGGTGATGCGAGCATCATCGTATGTAGATAGTGAGTGGAGTTTAAAATCTCCTTTGGGGAGTAACTCATATGTTCTATTGAGAATAAATTGGGTAATACTACACCTTTTTATAAAGAGGTATTTAAGATTCTTCTCTTGATAAATAATCGTAAAGACTATCTTTTCTAACTCCTCTTTGTCGGCAATGCTACAATGGCGCATCTGCTTTCCTACAAATAGCCGCTCAGGGGCATCGGTGACGTAGTACGTCCCCTCTTTTTGAATAATGAGAATGCGATCGAGAGTCGATACCATAGTAACGGTTGTTCCAGTTCTCACTCCGTAGCCTAAATATCCTGTTGAGCCATCATACTTTAAGCTAAGGTTCCGTGAAACGACTTCGCGTAGATCTATTTTCTCAAATGAGTCAATTGTTGTTCTCCGTTTACTCATCGAAGAGGGAGCTATTTTTTTGAGTTCCTTAATAAAGGTAAGAGCATATTCGACAATATGAGAGAGGTGGTGTTCGATCTCTTTAAGGCGAGTGAGAATAGATTCAATCTCTTCTTTGTTTTTTTCGATGTCAAACAAACTAATTCTTCGAATAGGAATTCGAAGTAATCGTTCAACATCATCTTGTTCGATAGGACGAAGCAATTCTTCTGAGAACGGTTCAAAGCCGGTAAGAACGGCATTGTATACCTCTTTTTCGCTTCTCTTATTTTCTATCCTTTTATAAATTCTTTGTTCAACAAATATTCGTTCAAGTGTTCGTGCATGAAGACGATCATAAAGATGCCCTTTTTCTACCTCTAGCTCTTGTCGTAATA
>JBBAFS010000070.1:0-8407 GCA_041655255.1 Sphaerochaetaceae bacterium | reverse complement strand
TGTTGAAGACTATACAGCCCTCGATTACCTCTACTTATCCAGCTGAAGATAGCTTTAACAACACACTTAATAATAACAGCGTAACCGTAAGAGTAACCGATAACAATCACTTTGGTATAGATAGTAGCAAAACCACTATAGAACTTAAAGGTGCCGGCATCAACTACTCACCTACCAATAACGCTACCCTTAGTGTCCAGAATATCTCTGCAAACACCTATGATATCTCACTCGCCTTAGACTCATCTTTAGTGTTAGATGGTAGCTTTGACGATACTTATGAGGTTAGCATTAAAGTAACAGACTTAACCGGTGAAGAGATAACGAAGGTATATGAGTTTGACTTTGACTCACAGATGCCGACTATGAGTAGCCCTACAGTGTACAACACCGACGGGTGGGACAGCGCTCTTACTCCTAACTTAAGAATAAGTAATCCTATAGATCACTTCAGTATCGAAGTATCGGATAACCTATCAGGGGTAAACCTTACTTCGCCCAACACTTATCTAAGACTACACAAGGCGGATACTTCTATCGTGCCAGGCACCTTTGAAATAGTGGGTAACACCCTCTATTGGCGACTTACCAACAGGCTTCCCAACGATGGGACGGCTGATGGTAGCTATTACCTCTCTTACAGTGCAGTGGACAAAGCGGGTAACCTTTTAAGAGACAGGATTAACTTCCAGGTGCTCAACCCACTCTCACCTGTAGTAGAGAGTACGTCACCTGTCGCTGAGAGTGTAATCGTCTCGCTTACCCCGAATGTAATCTCACTCGACTTTACAGATGAGCGTGGAATAGATCTGGAAAACTATCATAAGACTTACATAAAGTTAACCACTCCACAAAACAGTGTAATCTCTCACAACAATGGAGCTACGCTCACTATCATTAAGAATACAGACACCAAGTATAGAGTAGAGCTGGCTTTAGATGAAGAGCTTGCTGTTGAGGGTATTTACCGAGTAGATTATCGTATTGAAAACAATCAAGGGTATTCAGATAGTGGAGTATGGTCATTTACTTTAGACAACGCCGCACCTATTATCACGAATATAGTGGCAAACTTATCTAACGGAACCGAGCAGCCTTTAAGCGACGGAACTATTATTTACCGTCCAATAACAAGTATCAGAGCTACAGTATCAGATAAGACCTCAAAGCTTGACCTTGATCCAAGTAAGACCTTTATCAAGGTAACTAATCAAAGTGGTAGCGAGATCATCGGCGTGCTGAACTACAATGAATCTACCAACACCCTTCTTCTCACCTTTGACAGTGAGTTAGAAGAGCTCGATATGCGATACGATGTAGTCGTGAAGGCTACAGACGTATTAGGCAACTCAGAGGAAGAGATACTCTCCTTTAACCTGAAGTCTATGAAGACTGAGATAGTTGAAGTTTACCCAACATCTGGCTCAAAGACTAATGCAACTATCAACTATACATACGTAAAGTTCGAAGTAGAAGATGAGGTTGAAATAGATGACATTAAAACCAACTTACGCTTAAAGACACCTGCCGGAAGCTTTATAGATCGTAATAATGGCGCTAAGCAGAGTATAATTAAAAATGGTAATATGTTTGAAGTAAGACTTACTTTAGATAAAGCTCTTTCATTAGTTGGTGATGATGACGGTCTTTACGAGATGTCTTTGAACATAGCAACTGAGCTGTTTGAAGAGGGACCTTATGTCTCCACCTTTACTTATGATAGAACGGCACCGTATTACACTAACCTTCCCGCTAACCCTATAAATTCAACTATCTACTCAGTCCAAGCAGACTACCTCGACTTAACCTCTGGTGTTAACTTTGCCCCTAACATAACTAAACTCACCCTTTTAGACGCTAACAGTAATGTTATACCAGGACGTAGAGAAGTTGTTGGTAATACGATAAAGTGGACATTGGATATTCCGGTAGAGACTAATTCAGATAACGCTGGGACTTATTATCTCAACATCCAGATTACCGATAATGCAGGTAATGTTAAAACAGATAAGCTTGCTTATGAGCTTATCCCAGATACTACACCTCAACTGATAACTTATACTGCTAACTATGATTCAGGGTATACTAATCAGTTTGCTCAACCACTCTTCGAAGCTACGTTCTTTAGTGTCCATCCACTGATAGAGGAGCCGACTAACTCTTATATAGAAGTATACCATCCTAACGGTACGGTTATCTCTGATAATAACGGTGGTAGACTTACCTACTCCAAACAGCAGAATAACTATAAACTCTCCTTCAATCTATCTACACCGCTAAGCGAGTCAGGTGAAGATGATGGAGATTACAAGATCGTTTATAAAGCTGAAAACATACTTAACCAGTCAATTACTGACGAGATTTTCTTTAAATACGATACGATCAAACCTTATGTAGACAACTATCGTCTTAACACAACTGAAGAGCTGCTGATGATTGATAACCAGTACTTCTTTAACAAGCCTATTGACTTGATCAGCGTGGATGTTAACGATCTGTTATCTGGGGTTGATTTTGCAACTAACCTTACCAGAATAGTTCTCTATGACTCGAACAACGAGGTAGTACAAGGTACCGGTAGCGTTAACGTTAACACTGTTAGCTGGACTCTAAAAAACACGCTTAACCCAAGTGACACACATCAGACTTACCGTATCTATGTTCGAGCTACCGATAAGGCGGGTAACCAGCTTGTAGTAAACCGCAACTTTGTCTTGTTGAAGACTATACAGCCCTCGATTACCTCTACTTATCCAGCTGAAGATAGCTTTAACAACACACTTAATAATAACAGCGTAACCGTAAGAGTAACCGATAACAATCACTTTGGTATAGATAGTAGTAAGACCACTATAGAGCTTAAAGGTGCCGGGATCAACTACTCACCTACCAATAACGCTACCCTTAGTGTCCAGAATATCTCTGCAAACACCTATGATATCTCACTCACCTTAGACTCATCTTTAGGGTTAGATGGTAGCTTTGACGATACTTATGAGGTTAGCATTAAAGTAACAGACTTGACCGGTGAAGAGATAACCAAGATATATGAGTTCGCTTTTGACTCACAGATGCCGACTATGAGTAGCCCTGTCGTATACAACACCGACGGCTGGGACAGCGCTCTTACTCCTAACTTAAGAATAAGTAATCCTATAGATCACTTCAGTATCGAAGTATCGGATAACCTATCAGGAGTAAACCTTACTTCGCCCAACACTTATCTAAGACTACACAAGGGAGATACTTCTATCGTACCGGGCACCTTTGAAATAGTGGGTAACACCCTCTATTGGCGACTTACCAACAGACTTCCTAACGACGGGACGGCTGATGGTAGCTATTATCTCTCCTACAGTGTAGTGGACAAAGCGGGTAACCTTTTAAGAGACAGGATTATCTTCCAGGTACTCAACCCACTCTCCCCTATTGTAGACAATATGTCGCCTACAGCAGGTAGCACTATTACCTCACTTACCCCGAATATAATCTCACTCGACTTTACGGATGAGCGTGGGATCGATTTAGAAGATTATAGTAAAACCTACTTAAGATTAACCACTCCTCAAAATAGCGTAATCTCTCATAATAATGGAGCTACGCTCACTATCATTAAGAATACAGACACTGCATACAAAATAGAGCTGGCTTTAGATGAAGAGCTTGCTGTTGAAGGCATTTATCGAGTAGACTACCGTATTGAAAACAATCAAGGGTATTCAGATAGTGGAGTATGGTCGTTCACCTTAGACAATGCTGCACCTATTATCACGAACATAGTGGCAAACTTAGCTAACGGAACGGAGCAGCCTTTAAGTGACGGCACTATTATCTACCGCCCAATAACGAGTATCAGAGCTACAGTATCAGATAAGACCTCTAAGCTTGACCTTGATCCAAGTAAGACCTTTATCAAGGTAACTAATCAAAGTGGTAGCGAGGTCATCGGCGTGCTGAACTACAATGAATCGACCAACACCCTTCTTCTCACCTTTGACAGTGTATTAGAAGAGCTCGATATGCGATACGATGTGGTCGTGAAGGCTATAGACGTATTAGGTAACTCAGAAGAAGAAACGTTCTCCTTTAACCTGAAGTCTATGAAGACTGAGATAGTTGAGGTTTATCCAGCTTCGAACTCTAACATAAATACAAATATCAGTTATGTATACGTTAAGATGAGCTTTGAAGATGTAGTTAACCTCGATAATAACAAAACAAAACTACGTCTGAAAACACCGTCAGGAGATTATATTGAGCATAACATAGGCGCTAAACAGAGTGTAAGCAAATCTGGTAACACCTATGAAGTCCGCCTAACCTTGAACCAGCCACTCTCTACAAATGGGGATGACGATGGTAAGTATCAAACCGATTTGGTAGTCTCTACAGACCTGTTTGAGGAAGGACCGTTCACCTCTGAGTTTACATATGATAAAGTTGCTCCTTACTACACAAACATTGCAATCAACCCAATAAACTCAGTGTTAACAAGCATCTTTGACCACTCAGTACAATCAATACAAGCTGACTACTTTGACTTAACTTCTGGGGTAAATTTTGCACCTAACTTGACCAAACTCACCCTATTGGATGCTAACAGCAATGTTATCCCAGGACGTAGAGAAGTTGATGGCAACACCATTAAATGGATTTTAAACGACCCGATAGAAGAACTTGTGGCAAACAACGGCACTTACTACATTAACCTGCAGATAACTGACTTAGCGGGTAACGTAAGGAATGAAAAAGTCTCTTACGAGATGGCTGTTGATACACGCCCTGAGTTGGTATCATTTAGTCCTATTGAGAATTCTGGTTACGTAAACAACTTAACTCCACCTATATTCGAAGCGACGTTTACCAGTATCTACCCTCTCGTGACTAATCCAAACTACTCTTATATTAACATAGTACACCCGAACGGGTCTATCATCTCAGACAACAATGGTGGTAAAATACGGTACACAAGTCAGCAAAACACTTATGTAATGGCATTTGAATTAGCGGCTCCGTTAAGTGACACTGGCGAAGACGATGGAGCTTATACCATTGAAGTTAGAGCACAAAACGTTAAGGAAGAGACGTTTGAGACCAGCTTCATAATAGTTTATGATACTCAGCTTCCTTATTATGATAATCTGCAAGTAATGCACACAGATGGGCCTACCGATATCTCAGGTGACAGCTACCCGATTTATAAAGACATAACAGCGGTTAAGGTAAGATATGTAGACCTTCTTGCTGGAATGTATGTCTCACCAAGTATTACAAACATCTCGCTGTACGATCCAGCTGATAATATCCTTGGCGGCATACTCTCCTTTGAAAAAGAGGGGGACAATGTATACGCAACTTGGACTTTGAACGAAGGCTCAGTTATCAAAGCTGACGGAACTCAAGATGGAAAATATAAAGTTAAGCTTCGTGCCACTGACAAAGCGGGTAATCAGTTTATCCAGACAGTATCGATAGAGGTCATCACGGTAACCTCTCCAAGTGATATACTGACCAGCTTAGACCCTATGTATAATGCTCATCTGTCCTGGTCGTTCAACTCAACCTCTTCTGGTCAGAACTCTTATTTCGAGATATTCAGAAAGGTAGACGTTCAAGACTGGAAGCTAATTGCAACCACTAAAGACAGCTATTACACAGACAGTCTTTTTAACGAAAAGGATGGCAGGTATCAGTACAAGGTAAGAACTGTCTTCGTCAACCCAAGTAGTGGTGAAAACACATACAGTGAAGCAGTTATCTCAGACCAAGTAGACTTAAAGAGATTCTATCAGGTTACCTTTAACCTCTTAATGCAGGATGAAAGTAGCCCTAAAGACGCTCTATTACATATAATTAGCAACGACGGGCTTTACAACCAAGAGCACTCAAAAGTTTCTAACAGTAGTGGTAAGATAGTGATAGACGACGTCTTTGCAGAGACCTACCTCTTAACTATCTCAAAGTTAGGCTATGACACGATAGTCGATACCCTTACCATAGACGCATCGAACACTGAGTTTACCTATACGCTCGGTGAAAGCAGCACTCTATTCAGCTACACATCTGAGAAGAACGATCTTTTCCAAAACTTCCCTAACCCGTTCAACCCAACTACAGAAATTAGGTTCGCTCTAAAAGAAACCTCTAAAGTTAGTTTGAAAGTGTACAACACTAAAGGTCAGCAGGTAATTACACTTGTAGACAATGAGACTTTAGGTGAAGGGTATCATAGAGTGCGCTGGGATGGGACGAACAAAAATAATTCAACCGTACCTTCGGGAATCTACTTCTATCAGATAAATATTAGTAGCTCGACTGGAGTATACCAAAAGAAAATGAAGATGCTACTGTTAAAGTAAGCGTCTAAACAATACGGCTTCAAGCCAACAAAAAAGGGTATCAAATCGATACCCTTTTTTTATTCTATAGTTTATTTATCAGGTTATGAATATTGAAGCATATCTTTAATCAGTTTCTGTTTGTTAGCTTGCTCAATTGCAAACTCGGTAGAGATAAGTCCTGATCTTACAGCAGCGACTAAATCTTGCTCTAAGGTCTGCATACCCTGTTTTTTACTCCTTTGAATAATTTCATAAACTTCATCAATATTACCACTTCCGACTATTTGTGATATCTGGTCATTATTCAGCAGAATCTCTTTAACGGGGAACATTTTATTCTGAGAAGTTGGTAACAATTGTTGGCAAACAATCGCGCCCAAAGATCTTGCGAGGTGTCTTTTCATCAGCTCTTGTGACTCAGGCGGATAGAAAGAGAGTAGCTTATAAATAGCCTCTATTACCCCTTTACTACGAAGCGTAGCTACCACAAGACATCCTGCATCGACCAGCTTCAGAGCACTTTCCAAGATCTCTGCAGAGACAATATCTTGGATCACTATCATATTTGGATTGTAGTCTAAACAGTTATCCAGTGCCTCAGTTACACTGTTCACATCTCTAAAGATCTCTTGGTGTCTAACCATACTATTTTTTGACTCGTGGATATACTCTAAGGAGTCTGTCAGAACAAATATGTTTCCAGACAGGTAAGTGTTGTTCAGATTGATAATTGCGTCAACCAGACTACTCTTTCCTGAGCCGGCAGGTCCACACACAATGACAAGCCCTGAGTTATCATTTTTAAACGTAAGTTTATTAAGCACATTATTATTGAATTTCATCTGCTCAAGATTGATGATAGATCTTCTTGTAGTCTTGATTCCTATAACCAGCTCATCCATTTCAAAGTAGATAAACAGGCGGTATCTATACAGGGTTTCTCCCGCTTTGAACTCAAAGTTTGATTTAATCTTCTTTTGTTCCAGCAGGGTATCGATTTGCGAGTTACTCAATATACTCAAAATCATTATATTAATCTCGTCTTGAGTAAAAGAGTTGTCGAGCGGTATTGGTTTGAAGGAGGAGAAGAATTTACCCCAAATCTTTTCTTTGGAGCCGGGACCGCCAATTTCAATATAACTCGGTTGTATTTTCTCCATATTCAGCAGGAAGTTTTGCAATTTCCTAAAGAGTCTCTCTCTCAGCTCTATATTGGTATTCAGTTTTTCTTTCATTCTCTGCAGTTTTTCTGCAGGGCTCGAGTGTGAGAGTTTTTTTCTTTCTGCTAAACCTAAGTTAATCACAGAGCGAAACTCACTCATCTTCACCGGCTTTGTCAAAAATCTAAATGCCCCGTAATCGAGTGCTTGTCTCGTATACTCCATATTGTCATAACCTGTAACTATAATTACGACTGCATCAGGGTCGAGCATTTTCAATATTTTCATAAACTCTACGCCATTCATTTCAGGCATAAATACGTCTGTCACATACAGGTCATATCTTTCATTTACGACCATATTGAATGCTTCTTGACCGTTCTCCGCTTCATCTATGATAAAGTCTTCGTCTTCGAGAAAACTTTTAAAGAGTTCCCTTATTTCTTTCTCGTCGTCAACTAAAAGAATTCTTGCACTCATCTTAACCTCTTGATCTATTTGCTTGTTAAAATTATGATAATGTTGTCGTGTAAATCACTTCTTCTATAGATGTGATACCTTGACGAACCAACTCTAAGCCGGATTCTCTAAGGGAAAGCATCCCTTGTCCTTTGGCTATATCTCTGATCAATTCTTCATTAATATCGGTTTTGGAATTAACTATCGCTTGTCTGATCTCTCGAGAAAAATAAAGCGATTCGTGAATTGCAGCTCTACCTTTATAACCTGTACCGTTACACTTTTCACATCCATTCGCATCGAACACTCTACCCTCTTTAAGATCTTCTTCTTTGATGCCGTTCTTGATCAGGTATGAATATTTTTCTTCACTCACAGGTTTCTTACACTCTTTACAAAGTCTTCTAAGTAGCCTCTGAGCGACTATAATATTGATCGCATAAGCTA